>NZ_JBYCCV010000083.1:0-16998 GCF_057473825.1 Aliterella sp. E5.1 | reverse complement strand
ATTTTGCTCCTCAAAACATGGCTTTGCTTAGGCATCTTGCTCTCAATCTTCTCGCCAAAGACTCCTCATCCCAGCGTGGCATTGCCGCCAGACGCAAAAAGGCAGCTTGGGATCATACCTATCTCATCAAACTTTTAACTCAATGATTTTTATGCGGTTGCCCTGGTCTTAGAGGTGGTTTAAGGATCGATCCAGCGATCGTCGGCTTTAATTAAATTAATCAACTCCTTGACCCCTTCAACTTCTGGTACTTTTTTAATTTCTTCTCGACCGCGATACAAAGAAATATAGCCTGGTTGCTTGCCTACATAGCCATAATCGGCATCCGCCATTTCTCCAGGTCCATTGACAATGCAACCCATGACGGCAATATCTAACCCTGTTAAGTGTTTAGTTGCTTCTCGAACTTCGTGCAATACTTCTTCTAAATTAAACAAAGTCCGACCGCAGGAAGGACAAGCAACGTATTCCACCATTGTTTTTCGCAATCCCAAGGCTTGTAGGATGCTATAACAAACGGGAATTTCTTTTTCTGGGGATTCGGTGATTGATACGCGGATCGTGTCGCCGATGCCATCAGCTAGAAGTGGTGCGATACCTGCCGTTGACTTAATGCGTCCGTACTCTCCATCTCCCGCCTCCGTAACACCTAAATGCAAGGGGTAATCCATCCCTAATTCGTCCATGCGCTGCGCCATCAAGCGGTAAGCCGCCACCATTACTGGGACGCGGGAGGCTTTGAGAGAAATTATTATGTTGCCAAAGTCTAGAGACTCGCAGATGCGGATAAATTCTAGCGCCGACTCTACCATGCCTTCGGGAGTGTCGCCGTAGGTAAATAGCATTCTTTCGGCTAAAGAGCCGTGATTTACGCCGATTCTCATCGCTTTACCGCGATCGCGCAAAGAAACTACTAGCGGCTCTAAAGTTTCGCGAATTTTGTCGCCAATTTCATCAAATTCTGCTTGGCTATATTCGGTGGTTTTCGGCTTTTCAAATACATACAGTCCTGGATTGATGCGGACTTTATCGACGTGCTTGGCAACTTCTAAGGCAATTTTCATGCCATTATGATGCACGTCGGCAACTAAAGGGACGCTTTGGTAAGTTAATGCTAATTTTTGCTTAATTTCTGCTAATGCTTTGGCGTGAGCCATGCTTGGTACGGTAACGCGGACAATTTCGCAACCAATTTCATGCAGGCGACGAATTGCGGCTACCGAGCCATCTATATCTAGAGTATCTTCGTTAATCATCGACTGCACCACCACAGGGTAGCCGCCGCCAATGGTAATATTACCAACTTTGACTGGTCGAGTTTTGCGTCGGTGGATGGTGGTATCTAGAGGCTGATGAGTTACTGGATTGTTCAGGGTTTGCATAACCTGTAGGGGATAAATTGGTAGAGGAAAAGCCACCGACAAGCTAAATATCTTGTCCCGTTAAGATTTTAGCTTGAAGTTAGCGGTCAAAAGTAAAGATTTCAGAAAAACTAGGATATATGGGGAATAAAGAAGAAATTGCCTCTACTTTGAGTTTTTGGGCGATCGCGATGGCAATAATATTAATTAATTCTCCAGCTTGAGAGCTAATAATTGTTGCTCCTAATATCTGCCCGCCAGGGCGAGTAACCAATTTATAGATCCCGGTAGTTTCTTCTTTTAACTGAGCGGCGGCTACATTTTTTAAGTCATGCTGCAAGACAATAACATCGTCTTTGTAAAATTGTCTGGCTTGAGTTTCGGTAAGTCCTACTTGAGCTATTTGGGGATTGGTAGCAATTCCCCAGGGGACAATTTGATAGTCAACCTGTAATTTTGGTAATAATAAGGCGTTATTTACAGCAATTTTTGCTTCGTAATTACTGATATTAGCGTTGGGATAACCCCCAATCACTTCACCACAAGCATAAATTTGAGGATTGGTGGTTTGCAGCCGGGAATTTACTTCAATCCCCCGTTGATGCCATTTAACCTTTGTATTTTCTAGGTGCAAGTTTTTAATATTGGGCCTGTAGCCAGCACACAATAATATTTCATCGGTTTCAATCGCTTCATTGCCCGCTTGCACCCACTTCTTGCCATTAATTTCCTTAACTTGGCTAACCGTCGTTGCCGTCAGCACCCGCACCCCGTCAGATTCTAAGATAGCTTGCACCAAGTAAGATATATCGGCATCTAAACTAGGTAAAATTTGCAGGCTTTTAACTATCAACGTAATATTAAAACCCAAGCGCTGCAAAATTTGCGCCCAATTGATACTATCGGGATTCCCACCAATAATTACCCAATGTTCGCCTACTGACTTTGGATCTAGCTGTTGGGCAATATTGGCAGGAGTAAAGTAATTTGTAGCTTCTATTGCAGTTGGTACAGCGCCAGTTGCAATTAAATAAGAACGCGCAATAAGTTTGCGGTTATTAGCTTCAATTTGCAATTGGCGATCGCTAAATTTTGCATTACCAACAATTACATCTACGCCTCTTGCCGCTAGTAATGCTAAAGAATTTTTTTCTTCTATATTGGCGATCGCATTTTTTAGCCATTGCCTAACTTCTGCCCAACTAAGAGATGTTTGGTAAATCGCCGAAATAAAAAATTGCCGATCTACTTGTCTTAACTGACTCAAAGCATGAGATACAAGTAGATCGAATAGCGTTGAGTCTTCTGGTTCTATCAGGGCGACTTTTTTGTTTTGCTCAATTGCTCTACTCGCAGCGTAACGTCCTGCTAGAGAACCACCAATAATTACTAAATCGTAATCCGCCATAAGTTATTTTAGAAAATGGCGCTAATTAATTATAGATTTTGCGATCGCATTTACTAACTGCTCGTTTTCGCTATGCGATCGTACCGCTACTCGAAAATAGCCGTCGCCAAGTTCCGGAAAACTCAGGCAATCGCGGATTAATATCCTGTGCTGCTGTAATAAGCGCTGCTGAAGCTGCTTAACCGAGCCTTTTGACTGTACCAGTAAAAAGTTTGCCGCACTCGCCCAAGGCTGCAATCCTGGCAGTTGCGCCAAACTTTTATATAATTGTTCTCGCGCGCTTGGTAGCCATGCCCAAGTTTGCTGTTGAAAAGCTGTGTCTTGGATGATGGCTATTGCCGCCGCCGCCGCTAAAGTGCTGACAGACCAAGGATCGCGCCGCCCTTGCCAAATTTTGAGCCTGTCGGGATGAGCCACCGCGTAGCCGAGTCTTAGCCCCGGCAAGCTGTAAAACTTAGTTAGCGATCTCAAAATTACTAAGTTTGGATACTTTTCTACTAGCGGGATGAGACTTTGTTGCTGCCCTGGCGGCAAAAAATCCATAAAAGCCTCATCTACCACTACTAAACCAAATTCGTCTAAGTAGGGCGCAATCGACTCCAGCAGAAATAGCTTCCCGCTAGGATTGTGAGGATTGTTTAGCAATAGCCCCCTCTGCATGGGAGCGTAGGAGTGGAGGCTTGATTGCTCAGACAACAGAAAATTGCGAAGCCCGTAACCGGGCGCGCTTGCGCTATCGCCTTGCAAGCAGATAGAATCTAATCCTTGCAGTGCGCCAAAAATTGGCAAGGGGTGGATATGGGCAGCAAAAGCTTCAAGAGCGCGCCTATAGTCTCCAAAAGCTGGCGTAACTAGAGCCGTGGCGGCAAATGTTGCTAAGTCCCAGCCTGCCCAGGTAAGTAATTCTGCCGAGCCATTACCCGGCAGAATCCAATCAGGAGATAATTGATGCAATTTACCTATTCCCGTCCGCAATTCCCGATAGTCTGGATCGGGATAGTGGCTGAGGTTATCCAGATTAGCAACGATCGCCGCAATCGCACTTTTAGGCGGTCCTAAAGGGCTAATACTGGCAGAAAAATCGATAATTGCATCGGGAAGGCAGCCAGCGATTGCGGCTGCCCAGTCCAAATTTCCTCCATGTCCAGGCTGTACCAAGCTTTTATTTGTCTCCGGCGGGTGCTACTTTCTCTCTGAACAATTTGCCTGGAGAAAAAGCTGGAACTCTAGTTGCTGGAATACTCATCTTTTCGTTCGTCTTGGGGTTGCGTCCTTCGCGTTCTTTGCGATCGCGTCGTTCAAACGAGCCAAAGCCTACTAGAGTTACTTTATCTCCCGTAGATACCGCATCAACGATTGCGTCTAAAGCGGCGCTGAGGACTGCATCCGCTTGTTTTTTGGTTACACTAGCTCTTTCTGCTACTGCGTCCACCAATTCACCTTTATTCATTATTAATCTCCTTGAGAACTACAGACAAAATTTCCCCATGTGGGATAAATAAAATGAATTTAACTCACAATGGCTGAAACTTGTGTAAATTCGATATTTCAATGAATCATTCTAAGGTGAGATCGCCTGATTTGGATCGGTGAAACCTTTAAGATATATGGATTTGGCAAGTTATTTTGTAATTTTTGCTTATCAATGCTGAGAAAAAGCCCAATTTTGGAGGCTAATCGACTTTATTGCGGCGGAGTATGCTAAGATTGCCGTCTTTTTAGTAAAACAGATTAAATTCTGCTAATTGAGACACAATACTTAATTATCAATCATGAAAACATTTACAACTCAATTGCGTGTCAGACATTACGAAATGGATGCTTTAGGTCATGTAAATAACGCTGTCTACCAAAGTTATTTAGAACAAGCGGCGATAGAACACTCGGAACATTTGGGCTTGACGTTAGAAATTTACCGGGAATTGGGCAGCGTATTTGTAATGAGGCGATTGGCAATAGAATACCTGCGCCCCGCCATTGCTGGGGACTTTTTGGATATAACTACTTGGATTCAAGAGTTGCGAGGTTCGCGCGCGATTCGGCGCTACGAAATTCGCAAACCTGATAACATCCTTGTGGTAACGGCAGAAGCACTGTGGGTATGGGTAGAATCGGCGGCTATGCGTCCAAAACCAATTCCGCAAAATATGGTTGATTTATTTACAAAATAACTCTACCCTTGCTGACGCTTGGCTTCGTATAGTAATAATGCCGCCGCGATCGCTACATTTACCGATTCTACCCCCGCACTTAAGGGAATACTTACTTGTTTATCGGCTATCTCTAACAACTGCGTTGATAATCCTGCTCCTTCGTTCCCTAATAAAATTAAAGTGGGACGCAGATAATCTAATCCCCAGTAAGTTAATTTTGCAGTAGAAGTAGTAGCAACAATTTGCATTCCTGACTTTTGACACTCAAGGCAAGTTGCGCTTAAGTCGTCACTTACCGCCATTGGCAAGCCAAACCACTGCCCCGCACTCGCTCTTAGTACCTTGGGATGATCTAAGTCTACGCTATCGTTACTCAACCACAGTCCCGAAGCCCCCGCCGCCGCACAGGTACGAATAATCGTGCCGAGATTTCCCGGATCTTGCACATTTTCCAATCCTAGCAACAAACCCGTACAGGGCAATTTGGTTTGAGCCTCTTTGCGCCTTGCCGTTGCGACTACGCCATCAGGGGTTACAGTAGTTGCGATTGCTTTCAATACTTCGGCGCTAACAATTTCTAAGCGTTCCGCTTTAGTAAGCAGGTTTTCCCACAAATATCGATGATTAGCAAGCCATTGCTCGGTACAGCAGACGCTAACTAGCGGATAATCGACTAAGCACGCCGACTCAATTAAATGAGTTCCTTCTAGCAAAAATAAATTTTGTTCTTTTCGTTCTTTCGCCGATTGGAGCTTGCGGATTTGCTTGACAAAGGGATTTTGTAGACTTGTCAGCATTTAAGGGGTTTTGGCTGAAAAATTGATGCGGAACCCGGGACTTGAACCCGGAAGCCTTGCGGCACTAGAACCTGAATCTAGCGCGTCTGCCAATTCCGCCAGTTCCGCTTACTTATAAGTCTTTTTAAGGGCAGTCTACAATTTTCTCTTGGATAGAAGTCTATGTCAATAGCTAAGTAAATAAGCTGAAAGTTTGCGCTCTATATCTACAAGTAGTTTAAACTAGCTGGGCAAGTGGCAGTATAAACACGGAAAGCAATAATACCTACAAATTGAAAATCTCCGAGAATTTTCTAGTTTTACGGATGGCGATTATCAATGTAGAATCAAGACCAAATTCTCATATGTAAAAATACTCAACAAATTTCGGAGGATAAAATTATTACTACTCATCCTATTTCGCTCAAAGTTCCTCACTCCCCAGATGCCGATCCATCCGTGTTGCAAATTTGGGGTGGCGCTCCCTTGCAAGGTCATGTAAAAATTAGCGGCGCAAAAAATTCTGCTTTAGTTTTGATTACCGCCGCCTTACTCTGCTCGGAAGATTGCCGTCTGCGCAACGTACCAGCGCTAGTAGATGTAACGCGGATGAGTGAAATTCTTTTATCTTTGGGCGTAAAGATTACCCAAACTGATGATGTTTTAGATATTAATGCCAGTACCATCGGCAAATCTCAAGCTCCCTACGAACTGGTTAGTCAGTTGCGGGCGAGTTTCTTTGCGATCGGACCACTACTTGCGCGATTAGGAGCCGCCTGCGTTCCTCTACCTGGTGGTTGTACGATCGGAGCAAGACCTGTAGCTCTGCACGTCCGGGGACTGCAATTATTGGGCGCTGATGTCCAAATAGAGCATGGCATGGTCAATGCCTATATTAAAGGCAATAGAACCAGGCTAAAGGGAGCAAAAATTTATTTAGATTACCCCAGTGTCGGCGCAACGGAAACGTTGATGATGGCAGCTACTTTAGCTGAAGGGGAAACAATTATTGAAAACGCCGCTCAAGAACCAGAAGTTGTTGATTTAGCCAATTTCTGTAACTCAATGGGGGCGCAAATTCATGGTGCTGGAACCAATACTATAGTTATTTCTGGCGTTCCTCGCTTGCACGCTACTGATTACGCTATTATTCCCGATCGCGTTGAAGCTGCAACTTTTTTGATCGCTGGCGCAATTACTTATTCGCAATTAAGCGTGTCTCCAGTTATTCCCGATCATCTCACTGCTGCTATAGCTAAGTTGCGCGATATTGGGGCGCAAGTAGTTGCCGAGTCCTCAGACTGCTTGCGGATTATTCCTGGCAGTAGTCTTAGAGGCACAGATATCGAAACGCTGCCTTATCCTGGCTTTCCTACCGATATGCAAGCGCAGTTTATGGCGCTCCTAGCGCTGAGTGAAGGCAATAGTTTAGTCTCAGAAACCGTGTTTGAAAATCGCTTGCGTCACGTACCAGAATTGAACCGCATGGGCGCGGATATTCGCGTTAAAAATAATCATGCAATCATTCGCGGCGTACCGATGTTGTCGGGCGCACCAGTAGTAGCCACAGATTTGAGAGCATCGGCGGCTTTGGTTTTGGCTGGTTTAGCGGCTCAAGGTAAAACTACAATTGCCGGATTGCATCATCTAGATCGCGGCTACGAACAATTAGAAAATAAGTTGCTCAAAGTAGGAGCCAAATTAAAGCGCGTACCCCAATCAGAGGCAGTTATCAGCATTCCTTTGAGTGCTATTAGTTCTGAATCTTTACTTTCGTCTTAGTGGTGTCAGGAGTGAGGGGCTAATCTACTCCTCACTTTTTATTTTTAATAATAATTAAGTTCTAAATTGTTAGAATCATATAGATTTTATTTGATGGATTATGAGCGGACAAACTTCTACTTTGACAGTGCCATTTTTGGGAACGAATGTAGCAGCAAATTATGAGTCTGCAAAGGTAGTCATTTTACCTATTCCCTACGAGGCAACAACTACCTATCGCCGTGGTTGCGAAAATGGACCCGATGGGATTTTGGAAGCGTCGCAGCAAGTAGAATACTACGATGAAGAATTAGACAAAGAAATTTGCCAAGAAGTAGGAATTTACACTGCCGCCGCGATCGCCGATACGCGCAATTCGCCCAAAATTACCGCAGAGCAAATGCTGCAAGTGACTCAAAAAAAGGTTTTTGAGTTAATTAAGGATAATAAGTTTGTTATTGCTTTGGGTGGCGAACATAGTATTACGACGGGGGTAGTAGAAGCTTATCGTCAAGCTTATCCAAATGAAGCATTTACGGTAGTTCAAATCGATGCTCATGGGGATTTGCGCCACGAATACGAAGGCTCAATTTACAATCATGCTTGCGTGATGCGGCGAATTGTTGATATGGGTTTGCCGACAGTCCAAATCGGCATTAGAGCAATTTGTAAAGAAGAAGCGGATTTAATTAAAGAGAAAAATTTGACGGTTTTTCGGGCGCGAGATATTGCCAAAAATCCCGATTGGATTGAAAATGCGATCGCCTCTATCCCAACAAAAAAGGTATTTCTAACTATTGACTTAGACGGCATTGACCCAACTTTAATTCCGGGTGTTGGTACACCCGAACCTGGTGGATTGACTTGGTACGAACTAACGATATTTTTAGCTCAAGTATTTGCCAAACATCAAGTTATTGGTTGCGACGTGATGGAATTAGCCCCAATTGTCGATTCGGTAGTCTCACAATTTACAGCCGCTAAATTAGTTTATAAGCTGATTGGATACCAGTTTTCGACGGCATCAATGTATTCGTAAACTTATTAAATACAAACAGCATGACTTCTTTAGAACTAACTCCTACAGCTATTGGTAGCTACGCACCAGATTTTGAAATTAGAGGCGTAGACTTAGAAGTTCACCATCTAGCTCGTTATTTAGAAAAGTTTAAGGCAGTGGGTGTTGTCTTTATGACGAATACATCTAGTGATGTACTGGTGTATATAGAAAGACTAAAAAACTTGCAAAACTCCATGCAAGGGCAAGGCTTTACCCTAATTGGCATCAATCCGCACGATGGCAATCAAGATCTGGGGGAAAGCTTTGATAATATGAAGAAATTTGCTACCGAGCAGCAATTAAATTTTCCTTATTTGTGGGATTCAACTCAAGACGTGACGCGCAGTTTTGGCGCAACAACGATACCGATGGTGTTTTTGCTAGATGATACTAGCAAGGTGCGCTACCGAGGAGCTATTGATGATAATAGCCAAGCAGAGGCAGTCAAAAGCGAGTATTTGGCAAAGGCAGCTACTGCTTTGCTTAACGGGGAAACACTTGAATTAACTACAACGGAAGCTGTGGGTAGCGAGGTGAGGTGGCGCTAGGCTTTGGAGACTTTTGATAGAGAACTTGAGCGGCAAATATAAAAAAGCACCACTCTACTGCTATCTTAAGTTGGAGGCAAGAACTGAAATAAATCAATGTGTGGCATGGGTAAACCTTACGGGCGCATTCTACTAAAATTGAGCGGTGAAGCTCTAATGGGCAACCTAGGCTATGGCATCGATCCAAGCATAGTTGAAGAAATTGCCGCAGAAGTAGCAGAAATTGTCACGAGCGGCGTTCAAGTCGCTATTGTAGTAGGTGGCGGAAACATTTTCCGTGGAGTCAAAGCGTCAGCAGCAGGCATGGATCGGGCAACGGGGGACTATATTGGCATGATTGCTACGGTGATGAATGCCTTAACTCTCCAAGATTGCTTAGAAAGGCTAGAGGTGCAGACGCGGGTGCAAACTGCGATCGCTATGCAAGAAGTGGCAGAACCTTATATTCGGCGGCGGGCTATTCGTCATCTTGAAAAGGGACGAGTAGTAATTTTTGGTGCGGGTTCGGGAAATCCCTTTTTTACTACCGATACTACGGCAGCATTGCGCGCTGCGGAAATCGATGCAGAGGTGATTTTTAAAGCCACTAAAGTAGATGGCATCTACGATAGCGATCCAAAGCTCAATCCTGATGCCAAACGCTACAAGACGCTCAATTACGTCCATGTTCTCGCTCAAGATTTGCGGGTAATGGATAGTACAGCGATCGCTTTGTGTAAAGAAAATAATATTCCGATTCTTGTCTTCGATTTGTCTGTTCGGGGTAACATCCAACGGGCAGTGATGGGAGAATCAATTGGTACTATTGTCGGAGGTTTTTGTGAAGTTAGCTGAGGCTGAAAGTACGATGCAAAAGAGTGTAGATGCGACAATGCGCTCTTTTAATACGATTCGCACGGGACGCGCTAATGCGTCTTTGTTGGATAAGGTAACAGTGGATTATTATGGCGCGCCTACGGGCTTGAAAGCGCTAGCAAATATCAACGCGCCCGATTCTAGTACGATCTTAATTCAACCTTACGATCGCAGTACGTTGAATTTGATTGAAAAAGCGATTTCTTTGTCCGATGTGGGTTTGACTCCCAATAACGATGGTACGGCGATTCGGTTGAATATTCCGCCGTTGACAAGCGATCGCCGCAAAGAATTTGTTAAATTGGCAACAAAGTACGCTGAAGAAGGTAGAGTTGCTATTCGTAGTATTCGCCGCGATGCAATTGACTCAATTCGCAAGCAAGAAAAAAATAGCGAACTATCGGAAGATGAAGCCCGCGATCGTCAAGACGATCTGCAAAAGTTGACAAATAAATACATTGCCAAAATTGACGAGTTGCTGGCAGAGAAAGAAAAAGACATTACAACGGTTTAACTTATAGCTAAAAAAATTTGTATAACCGCTTTCCATTTTGGGGGGCGGTTTAAAATTTGTACAAGTTACTAAATAATTGCGCTTTTAGTTAAAAAGTATTTTCTTGAGGAAGGCTAACTTTCCTTGGTAAGGAGGATAGCGTAAGTTGAAGTCAAGGAGGAAAGATTTATTTAAGATACTTTTGTAGTGGGAAAAGGTGTCAAAACTTGCTTTGCCATGATAGCTACCAATTCCGCTATCGCCTACACCACCAAAAGGTAAAGATGAAACGCCAAATTGCATCAGTGTATCGTTGATACAAACTCCACCTGATGATGTTTGACTGCATACTTGCTGTTGCAAGGATTTGTTTCTTGAAAAGATGTATATAGCTAAGGGTTTGGGCTGCTGATTGATAACTGCGATCGCATCTGATAAATTATCGTAAGCAATTACAGGTAAAATTGCCCCAAAAATCTCTGTCTGCATGACCGGATCTGCTAAAGATACTTTGTCTATGACTGTCGGTGCGATGTAACGCTGGGTTTGGTTAGTTTCGCCACCAATTGCTATTTCTCCTTTTTTAAGCAAGTGAGTCAACCTGAAAAATTGCTTATCGTCGATAATTCGGGCGTAGTCGGGGCTGCTTTCTGGATTGTTGCCAAAAAATTCTTTGATATACTTAGCGATCGCTTCTATTAATTCTTGCTTAATTGCCTTATTGACTAACAGATAGTCGGGAGCGATGCAAGTTTGCCCCGCATTAATAAATTTGCCCCAGACAATTCTTCTCGCTGTAACTTCAATATCGATATCTGTATCGACGATACAAGGGCTTTTGCCACCAAGTTCTAGCGTCACAGGAGTTAAATGTTTGGCGGCGGCTGCCATAACAATTTTGCCGATGGCGGTACTACCTGTAAAAAAGATCCGATCCCATTTTTGAGCCAATAGCTGCTCGCTTGTCTCTTTGCCTCCTTCTACTACAGCTACATAGGATGCGTCGAAATATTGTTGAATAATATTTGCTAATACTTTAGACGTATGAGGCGCATTTTCCGACGGTTTTACAACAGTGCAATTCCCTGCCGCGATCGCGCCTACTAAGGGCGATATTATTAGTTGGAGGGGGTAATTCCATGCCCCAATGACTAATACAACTCCCAGAGGTTCGGCGCAAATGCTACCGTAACTAGGAAATTGCTCTAGGGGCATCTTGACTTTTTTGGGCTTAGTCCATGACTTAATATGCTTTAGGGCGTAGTCGATTTCTTTTGTGACTATAAGCTCAGTAAGATATGCTTCAAACTGGGGTTTATTTAAGTCGGCTTTTAATGCTTGGGCGATTACTTCAAAGTTTTCTACAAGAGCAAGTCTTAACTTTTTAAGTTGGGCAATCCTAAAATTTATGTCCTTTGTTTTGCCACTGCTGAAATACTCGCGTTGCTGACAAATAATTTGAGAAGTCACTGTTTTGGCAAGCATTTTTAGGTTGAAAATTTATTAATTTAATTGACAAAAAACCTTGCAATTACTTGACTTTTTTGATATTATTTTTATAATGGGAGGCTTAACTATAATATTATTTTTGCAACCACCCCCCATTATAACATTTTAACAAAAATGCTTTTATTTGTCTACCTAAAACCTAATCATAAAAGATTTTTTGTGAATAAAGATAAAAATATTTGCTATTTTAATGTGCCGATCACTAAGCAGGTAAATAAACAGTAAACACACTACCTTTACCTAACTCAGAATTAAGCTCAATTGTACCTTGATGAGCTTCAACAATGCGCCGAGACAAATACAAACCTAATCCACTACCCGAACGCTTGTGGCTACCTTGGCGAAAGCGCTCAAACATAGTTGCTTGTTCGCCCTTAGCAATACCTGAACCTGTATCTTCAACTTCAATAGCAACGTAAGCTAGAGCTTTTTGTTTTGCTGGAATATTTTTGGGAGCAGTAGCATTGAGGCGAATAGTAATAGAACCCTTATCAGTAAATTTAATTGCATTGCCAACTAAATTAGTAAGCAAGCGGTGGAGTTCTAAGCGATCACCCATGACTTTGTTAATTGGCGATCGCTCGTTAAATTCGGCAACGAGCGTCAACTTTTTTTCCGCAGCTAGAGGAGTAAGTTCGTTAACAACATCTTGTAATAACTGACATAAATCGATAGGGAAAAAGCTTAAGGTTTTGCGCCCAGCTTCAAAGCGGTAAACTTCGAGCAAAGTATTGACCATTTGCAGCAGATTTTGGTTACTCCGTGCCATGGTGGCGATCGCTTCTAGCATGGTAGGTGAAAGTTCTCCCAATGCACCTTGCTGGAATAGCATCAACATCCGATCGGCAGCTACTAAAGGAGTACGCAAGTCGTGAGTAAGACGAGAAACGTAATCTTCTCTTTGGCGGGCAATTTGATCGCGCTCGTCTACGCTGTGCTTGAGACGCAATAAGCTCCGTACTCGTGCTAACAATTCATCTACTTCTACAGGCTTGCGGATAAAATCATCTGCTCCCATATCCAAGCCTTGAGCGACACTGGGCTTATCGTGGGCAGTGATTAAGAGAATAGGAATAAAAGGCAGCTTAGTATTTTCACGGAGGCGTTTAGTAACTTCAAATCCGTCCATCCCCGGCATCATCACATCTAGCAACACTAAATCGGGGGGAGACTGCTCGATTTGGGCTAAGGCAGACGCGCCATTGTCGGCGGTAGAAATCTCGTAGCCTTCTTCCTCCAAAATAGTTTGGATCAGAAATACGTTATCTGGTGAATCATCAACAACAAGTATTTGGTCAGTAGCAGTTAGGGGCGAACTCATGGAGGGATGCTTGCTAAAAATTAAGCTTTTTAAATATATCTTCTACCTGTATTATTTTTTCCTTTGAGAGTGCAATTAACCTCCTACTTACGAAAGATTATTACTCTATCGATTTACTTCTAATTGCTGTTGACTTTTAGATTTTGGCTAAGTTCGCTATAGTGCATTCCTTAAATTGAACTTAAAACTTACTTCAAGATGATAAATAAATCTAATATAAGCTATCAGTTATTGTTGGTTTAAAAAACTTAAGTTGGAATATTTACCAATATACTTTTGAAATAACAACTGCCAGGAGTAAGAAATTATCACAACCAACACAACACATCGCTTTATTTTTGTATTAAGTTCTACAAACACAGAGAGGGCGAAGGGCTTTAATTAGTTTGCTTTGCCAATAACTCAATTGCAGGCTAAATTAAAACCGCATTAAAAACAACCATTATGACACTACCTATTTTTCCAGCATCACGAAAAAGAAAGCGCAGGTACAAAGTAAGCGATCGCCCGTTGCGCCCAGGTTCAATAGTATTTACAAGTATTTTCTTGGTAGTTATGGGTGGCTTGGGATGGATTTGGGTAGAAATGCTAACAAAAGGTTATGTAGCCATTGGTGGCATTCCAAGTCCCATCATCGTCAGCTTTTTGCAAAATGACACGGCAAGAAAGGCTTATTTTGATGGCGACAGCGAACAACTGCACGCGCAAGTGCAAAGCATGGATTTAGTAGAGAAGTTAAAACCCTACTACCGCCCTCAGTTTGAGGATGAAGCAAAACTAGACCTTTACATTCATCAAATTCTCTACGATCGCACAAGCTACCTCAGCAAAGCCTACCAAGTTAATCAGCAAGGAATTTTAGTTGCAAAAAAAGGACTTAGCTCGAAGAAGTAGTTGCTAGATTTATGAGCAAAAGCTGAAAATATCCAATAGATTGATAAAAAATCTTCCTACTAGCTCCCCTAGGACTAAAGTCCCAGTCTAATAGCTAAAGTTGGCTGAAGCTGACTAAAAAATCTTTTGGATTTAGTTACTAATCAAAACAAAAAATAAAGTTGTGCTAGAGGCAATACAGTCGCGCTCTCGCAAGTAAGCAATTGTCCATCGGCTCTAACTTGGTAAGTTTCGGGATCTACTTCCATGTGGGGCAAAGCAGCATTTAGCTTCATATCTTGTTTGCGAAGTTGTCTAGTTCCAGAAACTGCTACGGCAATTTTTTGTAAGTTTAACTGAGTAGGAATCTCTCGTTCTAGGGCAGCCTTGGAGAGGAAAGTTAAACTTGTATTAGAAATCGCACCGCCAAAACTTGCAAACATCGGACGCATATGTACGGGCTGGGGGGTAGGAATACTAGCATTAGCATCACCCATTTGCGCCCAGGCGATCGCGCCTCCCTTAATAACTATTTCTGGCTTGACTCCAAAAAACGCTGGTTTCCACAGGCATAAATCTGCCAATTTGCCGACTTCTACCGAACCTACATGAGCCGCAATTCCGTGAGTAATCGCCGGATTAATGGTGTATTTGGCAATATATCGTTTTGCCCTGTAGTTGTCATTGTGCGGGCTATCTTCTGTCAATTGACCTCGCTGCACTTTCATTTTGTGTGCTGTCTGCCAAGTGCGAATAATTACTTCTCCTACTCGTCCCATTGCCTGAGAATCAGAAGAAATCATGCTAAAAGCGCCCAAATCGTGCAATATATCTTCGGCTGCAATAGTTTCGCGGCGGATGCGCGACTCGGCAAAAGCGACATCTTCGGGTATGGCTGGATCGAGGTGATGGCAAACCATCAGCATATCTAAATGCTCGTCTAGAGTATTGAGGGTATAAGGGCGAGTCGGGTTAGTAGAAGACGGCAATACGTTACTTTGCCCGCAGACTTTGATAATATCGGGTGCATGACCGCCCCCAGCGCCTTCCGTGTGATAGGTATGGATAGTGCGATCCTTAAATGCCGCGATCGTTGTTTCCACAAATCCAGCTTCGTTGAGGGTGTCGGTATGGATTGCCACCTGCACGTCGTAGTCATCGGCGACGCTAAGACAAGTATCGATAGTAGCGGGGGTAGTTCCCCAATCTTCGTGGAGTTTTAACCCCATTACCCCAGCATTTACTTGTTCGACAAGTCCTTGAGGTTGACTGCTATTACCTTTGCCCAAAAAGCCAATATTGACAGGAAAAGCATCAGCCGCTTGCAGCATTCGGTAGATATTCCAAGGTCCAGGAGTGCAAGTAGTAGCATTTGTCCCGGTAGCTGGACCTGTACCGCCGCCAATCATTGTTGTAATCCCAGAAGAAATCGCACAATCGATTTGTTGGGGGCAAATAAAGTGAATGTGGCTATCTATTCCTCCGGCGGTGAGAATCGCACCTTCCCCGGCTATGACTTCTGTACCCGCGCCAATAATAATATCTACATTGTTTTGGATGTAAGGATTTCCAGCTTTGCCAATCTTAAATATTCGCCCATCTTTGATACCAATATCGGCTTTAACAATTCCCCACCAATCGAGAATTAGAGCATTGGTAATAACTAGATCTACCGCTCCATCGGCGTTAGAGATGGGTGATTGCCCCATGCCATCGCGAATTACTTTCCCGCCGCCAAACTTGACTTCATCGCCATAGGTAGTAAAGTTTTGTTCTACTTCAATAAATAACTCCGTATCTGCCAAACGAATGCGATCGCCTACAGTTGATCCATAGGTTTGGGCGTAAGCGCGGCGATCCATGCGGTAACTCATAATTTCTTCCTAATTGCTGGATAAAAGTTGTGTTAGGGTTGCAAGCAATTCGAGGGGGTTAACAGGTTTAGAAATGTATGCCTGAAAGCCCGCAGAGAGTGCTTCTTCTTTAGCTTCCTGTCGAGCAAACGCAGTGAGGGCAAGGGCGGGAATCTACCTGCCTTGCGACAATGCTCGGACTTGGCGAATCAATTGGTAGCCATCAATTTCCGGCATCCCCATATCGCTGACTAAGAGGTCTGGTGGATTGTCGGCAATGAGTTTGAGTGCTGCCAAGGGCGAAGCCACTGTCGCTACCGTAGCCCCGCTCTCCTGAAGTAGAAAGCGCAGGAGTTCTAAATTATCAAGGTCATCATCGACTAAGAAAATGCGAGTTCCGACCAATGGAGTGGTTTGAGAAGCTAGGGGAAGGGATTGAAATTGCGGCAAAGGAGCCTTGCCAAGCGAATCGCTGACGACGGGCGATCCTACGGTTCGGTGCGGTAGCTTGACTGTAAACGTTGCTCCTTGTCCAATACGGGGACTTTCTGCCGCCACCGTACCGCCATGCAATTCAACTAAATGCCGCACGATCGCAAGTCCTAGTCCCAAGCCGCCATATTTGCGCGTTGTACTGCCATCGGCTTGGCGAAAGTTTTCAAAAACGTAGGGGAGAAACTCAGAAGCGATGCCAATTCCAGTATCCGTGACGCGAATTTGAGCGGAAAAAGCAGCATATTCATTTGGTATGATCGCCAATTCCACCTCGACTCGCCCCTCATTTGGCGTAAATATAAAAACGTTCGCGGCATACAAGTTACTGCTGTTTTCTTCCTCTAACTAAATTAACAATAGCAGCGACCAGCACTTCAGTGTCTACGGGTTTGGTGAAGTGTTGTTGAAATCCAGGGTAGTGCGTCAGATTATTGTGGGATAGGTCACGATATCATTCCAAGTCCATGGTCGAGAGGTTAATCCTGCTCGTTGTGCGGCAGTGGACTTGAACCGACTATGCTGCCAAATCCAA
>NZ_JBYCCV010000082.1:0-17081 GCF_057473825.1 Aliterella sp. E5.1 | reverse complement strand
CATCCCAAAAAAGAGCCTAGGGCTATAGATTCGTTTAAAAAAACTTTCCGCAGCTAATAGCGCAACTAAATCAAACTAGAAACCCCTCCGATACTAGACCTGTGGTCTTAATGGCAGGGGATGAAGGTCGGTTTGGTCGCATAGGAGAAGTCAAGGCTTGTTGGTGTCCAAGCGGTATACGCCCCATTGTACCCCAGCAGCAAGTCCGACAATATATTTATGCTTATGCCGCCGTCGCACCCCAATTAGGTCTAATGACCTGCTTAGTTTTACCTTACGCCAATACTAAAATGATGAATTTATTTTTGGCGCAAGTTTCTAGGGAATTTGCTGATTATTTTGTAATCTTACAATTAGATCGAGCTTCTTGGCATCGCTCCCACTGCTTAAAGGTTCCAGAAAATATCCGGTTAATTTTTCAGCCGGCCTATAGTCCAGAGTTAATGCCTGTTGAACATATCTGGGAAGATATTCGAGAAAACAACTTTTATAATCAAGCCTTTTCCTCCCTTGAACAAGTAGAAGATGTACTTTGCCAAGGCTTACTTGAACTTTCTTCTAATAGTGAGCGCCTGCGCTCTATGACTTTCTTTCCTCACCTTCAATTACTACCTCTGATCGCAACTTAGTATTACAATCAAGCTCTCCCTATCTTTAAAGCAACTAATAATCGAGGCGGAGAAGCTACAGCTTTAAGCAATATTGGGGAAATTTATAGAGCTACTGGACAGCCAGAAAAAGCCTTAGAAGTTCTCAATGCCGCTTTGCCAATTTTTAAAGAAGTCCGCAGTCGCGCCCAGGAAGGCAGCACTTTAAATAGTATTGGTGCAGTTTACGATGATATCGGGCAACCGCAAAAAGCTTTGGAGGTTTACAACCAAGCTTTATTAATCAGCCGAGAAGTCAATAATCCTCGCACTGAAGCCACAATTCTCAGTAATTTGGGTAAAGTTTATCAAGCAATGGGTCAACCTCAAAAGGCACTAGAGTATTACAACGGATCTTTGGTAGCTAGTAGAAATATTGGCTATGCCAGCCAAGAAGCTACGACTTTAAATAATATTGCCGGAGTGTACTTAGCGACTGGGCAACCCCAGCAAGCATTAGATTCTTTGAACGCTGCTTTACCAATTTTACAAAAAATTGGTGATCGCCTCAAAATTGCCGGAACTCTAAATAGTCTCGGTGAAGTTTATCGCGCGATTGGACAACCTCAAAAAGCCTTAGAATTTTACAACCAAGCTTTGCCAATAGTTAAAGCCGCAGGGGATTCGAGGCTTGAAGGCATAATTTTAAATAATATTGGCGGCATTTACAACAATATTGGACAACTCCAAAAATCCCTAGAATTTTACAACCAAGCACTACCACTATTCCAAAAAGTCGGCGATGTTGCTCAAGAATCACGCACTTTAAACAATGTTGGAGTTGCTTACGCTGCTTTGGGACAACATCTCTAGCAAGGCAAAACCAAAGGTGAAGCATTGCGTCAAGCTAAAACTTAGCTTAATTGCCAAGCATCCCTTATATTGGTCGCCGTTTATTTTAATTGACGATGCCCGCTAAAGGTAGGCTATTTTTTGGCAGGCTCTAAGCGCAAAATTCGCCCATTGAGATCGCTGCGATATACCCATGTGCGACGATTCCCCGATACCACCACGCGCCAACCTTCTACTAGAGCTTGAGTGCAGATTTCACCAGGTTTAGAAATGCCCAAGCAACCATTTAGCCAAGTTTGACGACTCGATTGAGTAATTTTTAGTTGTTGGGTAGAAATTCCAGTTCGCTGGGATACATCGGTAATTACTGCCTTGGCAACGCGATCGCTGAGGCTATCTACTACCGCAGGCTTTGGAGTCTCTGCTGTTGCCATTTCTACTAAAAGTAAATTAGAAGACAAAAATAGCACAATTGTCAAAAACAATAAGCTTACAAGTTGTTTTGATTTTTTAAACATAATTCCTATGCAATCGCTAATGTCATAGACAACTATCTCAAAATTAGACCCAAACACAATGTTAATTTGTTTCTTAATATTGCAACGTTTCAGCCTCCGCAACTATAAACTTTTAAAATCGTTAATTTACTGATTAAATTGCCCCAATAATGTTGAAGTTACGCTGTTTACGGTCTGGATTTGCTGTATTACTAGCCTTGAGCTTAGTTGCGGTAATTACATTGCAAAACGCCTCAACGCAGCCGCTTTTAGCTGCTAAAACTGAGTTGCGGGGCGTATGGATGACAAATATTGATAGTAACGTGCTATTTGAGCGGAGTCGCTTGACGGCGGCGTTGCAAAATTTGAAAGCCCTAAATTTTAATACAGTTTATCCCACCGTCTGGAATTGGGGATATACTTTGTATCCTAGCCCCGTGGCCCAAAAAGCAATCGGGCGATCGCAAGATCCCGAACCTGGATTGAAAGGGCGGGATATGCTCAAAGAAATTGTCACTCAAGGACACCAGCAAGGGCTAGATGTCATACCCTGGTTTGAATTTGGCTTTATGGCTCCTGCCGATTCTAGTTTAGCCAAGCGTCACCCAAACTGGCTGACAAGCCGCCGCGATGGTAGCAAAATTTGGGCGGAAGGCAAGCACGATCGCGTTTGGCTAAATCCCTTTCGCCCAGAAGTGCAAAACTTTATCCAAAGCTTGATTGTGGAAATTGTCAGCAAATATGATGTTGATGGGATTCAATTTGACGATCACTTTGGCTTACCCTCTGAGCTAGGCTACGATCCTTACACGGTAGGCTTGTACAAGAAAGAACATTCAGGCAAAAATCCCCCAGCCAATCCTCAAGATCCGCAATGGTTGCGCTGGAGAGCCGACAAAATTACGAGTTATCTGCAACGGGTATTTAAAGCCGTCAAAGCCCGCAAACCCAACGTGATACTTTCTATGGCTCCCAATCCCCAGCGCGTGTCTTATAACTTGTTTTTAGCCGATTGGCAGAATTGGGAACGCCGGGGTTTAATTGAAGAATTGGTTTTGCAAGTGTATCGCAACGACCTAAATGTGTTTATCAAAGAATTAGAATATCCCGAAGTGCAAGCCGCCAAGAAACATATTCCTGTAAGCGTAGGAATTCTATCGGGTTTAAAAGATCGTTCTGTTCCAGCCACCCAAATTCAAAGTCAAGTAGCCGCTAGTCGAGAGCGCAATTTTGCGGGGGTATCGTTCTTTTTCTACGAAACACTGTGGAATTTGAGCAAAGAAAAATCTAGCGATCGCCAAAATGTCTTTAAGAGTATTTTCCCCGATCCTGTCAAACGACCAAACTTATTAGCAGGTTGGGCGGGGTGATTGTTATAAAATATACAATGCTTTACGGTTAAGCTAGAAGTCAATACCGCAACAGTGCGCTGCGCTTTTCCCAAAAATCCGGGAACTTCGTCAAACGTTTTGTATCTATATGCCAGAATCAATCGCCGTTACTCCCAATACCAAAAAAGTGAAAACTAAAAATTGTTTCATCAGTCTAGGGTTAGGTATCTTAACAACTACAGGCTTGTTTTTGCCTGCGCTAGCCATATCTCAGCCTTTAGCGGCGGCAGAAATTACTATTGCCCAAGCCCAAAAGCCCGCAGAACGCAGGCGGATTGCAGTGTTAGATTTTGATTTTGCTAGTACCAGTGGTACGGGCTTTTATTACGGTTGGCTAGGAATTGGGCCAGCTAAAGGTGTAAGTGCCATCTGTGACTAAAGCATTAGGCAAAGATGGCACTTACTATTGTTTTAGAGCGCAGCAAAATTGAACAAATACCAGAAGAACAAAACTTAGGTGAATCGGGGCGTATAGATGCTTCTACGACGGCGCAAATTGGTAAGTTGCTAGGAGCCGATGCAGCGATCATTGGTACGATCTCGCAATTTAATGTAGAACAATCAAGATCCGGCGGTAGTTTGGGCTTTTTGGGCGGTATTGGGGGTAGTAGAGCGAAAAATAAAGCGATTGTTCAAGTTACTTCTCGTTTGGTTAGTACGACTACCGGAGAGATTTTAGCGGCGGCTCAGGGAGAAGGCAAAGCTGATAAAAGCGGCGGTGGGATTAGAATTTTTGGTGTAAGCAATACTAGCACCGACAATATCGATAGCTTGTTGAGCAAGGCGGTCCAATCGGCGATCGCCCAAATGTCTGGCGAACTTGTTAGCGCCAACAGCAAACTAGCAACAGCACTGGTCGTTGTCCCTACGGTCAGCGCTATAGTTGCAGATATTACAGGCAATTTGATTGCTATTAATAAAGGCTCGGAATCTGGCTTCAGAACTGGCATGAATCTTTCTGTTGAGCGGGTAGTCAAAGAAGTTAAAGATCCTCAAACGGGCAAAGTGTTGCGCTTGATTACGTCTCCTGTCGGCAGAGTAGAATTAATCAAAGTTAGTAACGGTTACGCCACAGGCAAAATAGTCTCTGGATCGGGGTTTAAGATTAAAGATGTAGCAAAAGCCGTGCAGTAATTGTAGAAAGGGATCGCCTAGATAGATGCGATCCCTTTTTTTGCAGATATTGCATAGATGCGGACAGTTTTATTCCACATATAAGTATCTTTTTTGTAAGTTAAACCAACTTTCGTCGCTACTTTTTGCGATGCAATATTGTCTGGATCGATAAGCGATATTAGACGGTTTGCCCGTAGTTTTTCAAAACCATAATCTCGGCTAATCCAAGCTGCTTCTGTGGCTAAACCGATACCCCAATATTCTTTTGCTAGTAAATAGCCAATTTCAATTTCTTCTTGCCCATCTACTAGCTGAGGTATTAGCCCGCATCGCCCAATTAACTTGTTGTCTATTTTATAAATTGTCGCCCACAAACCCCATCCTCGTTGCTCGTAGCACTTAAAAACTCTTTCTTCCAACCATTGCTTCGTACTTTCGTAAGTATAAGTGCTACCAAAAAATCTCATTACAACCGGATCGGCATAAATTGCCGCCAAGTCGTCCAAATCGTCTAAAGTTAGCTGCCGGAGAACTAAACGAGGTGATTGCGCGACAATCATTTGCGGGGAAATCCTAGTTATCTCACTTTCTCATACCTCAAAATTTTATCTCCCAACTAAGCAAGGGAGATATCCAAGAACATCATTACTACAAAACCAATCATTACGCCGATAGTTCCTTCCCTTTCTAGTCCATTGCGGTGCGATTCGGGAATAATCTCATCGCTAATTACAAATAGCATAGCTCCAGCCGCAAACCCCATCGCCCAAGGCAAGATAAACTGAGCAATACTAATAATTCCTACCCCAACTAAACCACCGAGAGGTTCTACTAAGCCTGTAAGGAGCGAAATTCATAAAGCATACTTAGTTGAATAATTTTGAGATACCAAAGAGAGTGCGACTACCAAGCCTTCAGGCATATTTTGCAAGCCAAGGCCGATCGCAATTGGTATACCCGCAGCAATATTATTAGTACCAAAGTTCACCCCCACCGCCCATCCTTCCGGAAAGTTGTGGATAGTGATAGCAGCGATAAATAGCCATATGCGCGCTAAGTTATGCCGTTCAACGTTTTCTTTACCTTTAAAAAAGTGTTCGTGGGGCATAAATTTATGAGCTAACTGTAAAAATAAGCCCCCCAATAAAATACCTGCTGCCATAATTAAGGCGGCTTCGGCTTTAGATTTTCTTTGAGAAATCGCCGCGTCCGTTCCAGGGATAATTAAAGAAAATGCCGTAGCCGCTAACATTACTCCCCCACCGAACCCCAGCATCATCCCCTGCACTCGCCCAGTTAATTTGATTGGCAACAAAACAGGCAAAGCACCCACAAAGGTAGCTAATCTCGCAGGCAAGCTGGCGGTAAAACCGATAATCAAGTTGTTCATAGGTGGCTAATAAATGCGATCGCAGCAAATAAATTTTGCTGTAATGCTTAACTAATTAATCATCTCGTACTCGTTATGAGTATGCTTTGTTTGGTGTTCGTGGACTTTAAAACAAGAAATATAAGTCATTTTATTACAAATAAATTTGAACTATTTTATTTATCTTTGTGCTAATAAAACATCTGAAATTCGACAGCAACTTATTTTATAACTAGAAAGAAAAATAACTGTACAATCAATAGTGGGCAAAGAGGATTATTTCAAAGAGTTTGGACTAAAGACATAACACAAAATGATTTTTCTGTCGATGTCAAACTAAACTCGTACAAATATTTTTTCAGTCTTAAACAAAGCTTTAGCTTAAAAAATCGCTCTAAAGTCAGTTTTTTATTTTTTGAAGTTTAAGTTTTAATAAAGTTGTATTAGCTGCGTGTTTGTTAGCTAAATGCAATTGCACGTCAAGTCAAAAATAAGCTTGATGTTTTTTTAACTAAGTATTACATCTACCATCACAAAATTCATGCAAATTGACGATCGGATGATTTCTCAAGCCGAGTACGCAAAAACCTTGCGTCCCTTTCTTCCGGCTGAGGCTTTTGAAAAAGATCCGAGTAAAATACTAATTTTACTATTGAATATAGCAATATTAATTTTCGGCTGGGCGATCGCATCTAGTCTAAATAATTGGTCCTTATATCTGTTGTGGCTATATTTACCAATAGCTGTAGTCATGGGCAATAGCGTAATTGTTTTACTATTTACGTCTCATAACATTATGCACGGCAGCGTAATTAAAAATACTCGCCTAATCCACATTCTAAGTTTGCTAGGACTAACAATGTTATGGATGCCGCCGACAATGTGGAAAGCAGTACATAACCAAGAACATCATAGCAAAACAAACTCCTTAGCTGATCCCGATCGCAATTACTTGTACGAGCAACCTAAAACTTGGGGTAAATGGATTCAAAACCTATTTGTCCCTTCTTTTGCTGTTAATCCAATATTTCTAACTGTAGGAATGGCTACCGCTTGGGGAGTCCATACTTTTCGCAATTTGACTTCGGTATTGTTGTTTAATCGGGAAACTGCGGATTATGTTCCCGCCGCTTTCTCGCGCAGTCCTAAAAAGCGGATAGCAATACTTGGCGAACTTTTAGTAATGTTATCACTGCACTTTTGTGTTGTTGCCTTTCTGCAATTTTCGCCGTTAAAACTTGTACTTGGTTACTTTCTGCCTATCGGTATTGGCTATGCAGGATTGATATTTTATATCTATACAAATCATATGCTTTGCCGCATGACAACGATTAACGATCCATTGATAAATAGTATTTCTTTGCGAGTTCCTAAAATATTTGATAAATTGCATTTAAACTTTTCTTATCATACCGAACATCATATTTTTCCCGGTATCAACTCTGACTACTATCCATTAGTGCAAGAGTTAATCCAAGTTCACTATCCTGGACGGATGAACTTATTAGATGCTGGCGATGCGTGGAATCTATTAATGGAAACTCCCCGCCATTATAAAGATGAAACTACTTTCACTGATTGGTCGGGAAGAAATACAGTCACTTGTCCGCTTAATCAAAAGTAGCAAGTAAAGGCTGTTTTGAAAGTTTTTTGCTTGGTAGTCAACGATGCCGATCCTCCTAAATCCACGCCAATAAAGCGGGAAGGCAAAAAGCGTGTAGCGGGGATCTCCGAGTATTGCATTTGTACCAACCGTACCAAGATTCAAACCTCATCTAAATTAATTAAAGAAGCTTGGTTGCCCGGATCGGAGGATGGTTTTGTATACCAATAAGCCCAAGCAATTAGTACCGCTTGCAAAGGCAACCTTATCGCTTGAAATATCGGTGAATCAGGAACATTATCAAGGTGAATGCGATTAACAGCCATATTGATGTTAGCTGGAAAAACCGCAATAAATAGCGCAATTAAGCCCCAAGCTGCGGCACGGCTAACATTTGGAACTAATAGCCCAATTCCGCCCAATACTTCAAAAACTCCACTGATATAGACTAATTCCAGAGGATAAGGAAGTTGAGGCGGGACAATTTTTACAAATGGTTCGGGAATAGCAAAGTGCAGAATCCCAACGATGATAATTGACATCGCGAGAATAACTCGCAAAATTTCCTTGTACTTGCTCATAGTTTAGTCTTGTAAATTTAGCTGCGACTGGTCGGAACAAGAACGTCCATCACCCTCAGAATTTTCTATAATTACATCAATACCATCTTTGGCAAAAGGGTTGTGAAAAAACGATCCTGTCTGCGGTGGTAATAGCGGATCGACAACAATTTCTGCCAAACTTTTAGCTACACCAGTAACAGGAATTGCCAAAATCACGCCTAATATACCGCCAATTTGAGCGCCTAAGAGTAAAGAGATAAAAATAATTACTGGTGATAAACCTGTAAGATTGCCCATAATGCGGGGAGCAACTACATTGTCTTTTACCTGTTGAATTGCGATCGCAACTCCCAACACTTGTAAAGCCAGCCACCAGTCAATAAAAGCAACAACCACCGTAACGATCGCAATTCCCAATGTTGCACCGATAAAGGGGATGATTTCAAGTAAGCCAATAACTACAGCAAACAAGAGGAAAAATGGCACTTTTAAGAGCCAAAACGCCAAAGCTAAAGTAATTGCCATAAATAAGCCTAGCAACAACTGACCGGAAACAAACCTTTGTAAGTTGCGCCGCAAGGCTTCAGTTAAGCCATTACGAATTTTGGGAGAAAATACTCCTGTAATACTTAGCCAGAGCCTTTCGCCGTCGATCAGCATATAGAAAGCGATTACCAAAATTAAAATCAAGTCCAAAACCCAGTTAAAAGTACCAACAACCAAGCCCAAACCTGTAGATGCGATCGCTTCTGCTTGAGTTTGTACTCGATCTAATAATTGCGATGCCAATATCCGCACGTCAAAAGGTAATTTATGCTCTATGCTCCATTCTTGAAAGGCGGTAAGTTGGTCTTGTCCGCCTTCTAGTAAAGAAGGTAAGTTAGTAACAAGTTGCCTCGCTTGGTTAAATACAGGTGGTACGACAGTTAAGGCAATAACTACAATTGTTACTCCCGCAAGTAAGTAGACAAGTAAGGACGCAAAACCACGGGGCAAAAAGCGACTTAACGCAGCTACAGCGTAGTTGAGCAAAAAAGCAATTAATCCCGCCGTAATCAAAATACTTAGCAACTCGCCTACGTATTTCAACGCGCTAAGTGTCGCCCATCCTGTCGCCAGGATCAGCAGCCAAGTAAATAAAAACTGTTGCAGAGGTGTAAAAGTTCGATTCATGGGGATGAAAACATTAGTAATTTTGAACAGAACTTATACAGTTAAACTTGCCCAAAAACTAGGGTGCTTACAGATAAGACCCTTGCGCAGGGGGTTTGGAGGCACACGACCCCCCAAGTCCTGGTTTTTCCTCATTAAGCTTTAGGATCGTAAGTAGAAGCAACATAAAGTTCTTTTAACTGCTTATCGTCTACACCTGAAGGTGCATCTGTCAGTAAGCAACTTGCTTGCTGGGTCTTGGGGAAAGCAATTACATCTCTAATCGACTCCTCGCCCGCTAATAACATTACCAACCTATCCAAGCCGTAAGCAATGCCTCCATGGGGTGGAGTGCCATACTCAAAGGCTTCTAGCAAAAAGCCAAACTTGCTATTAGCTTCTTCTTGGGTTAACCCAATTGCCGCAAATACTTGCTCTTGGATTTCTTTTTTGTAAATCCGCAAACTACCGCCACCAATTTCAAAGCCATTGAATATCAAATCGTAAGCTTGCGCTCTAGCAGTTTTTAGATCGTCCAAATCGTCGGGATGGGGAGCCGTAAACGGGTGATGCAAGGCTTCTAAGCGCTTTTCGCTCCCATTCCATTCAAACATGGGAAAGTCTGTCACCCACAGCAAGTTGATTTTGTCAGCATCGATCAAATTTAACTCAAGAGCGATCGCACTCCGCAGGCGATCGAGGGTTTTATTGACTACCTCAGCTTTATCCGCCGCAAATAGCATCAAGTCCCCAGGTTTTGCTCCCGTACGGCTAAGTAATTCTTGTTTTTGCTCTGGACTTAAATTGTCTTTAATTGCCCCAATGGTATCAATATCGCCATCATCCCGCACCCGAATGTAGGCTAACCCCTTAGCACCAGCAACGCTTGCTTCCTTAAATAAGTCACCACCAGGCTTGATGCGGACATTGGAAATTGCATTATTTCCCCCTGGAATTGGCAATACTTTTACCACACCGCCACTGGCAACTGCGCCAGAAAATACTTTAAATCCTGAGGCGCTAAACAAGTCCGAAACATTCACAAGTTCCAAAGCGTAGCGTGTATCCGGCTTATCGCTACCGTAGCGTTCCATCGCCTCGGTATAAGTCAGCCGGGGAAAAGGACGACGTAAATCGATACCCTTAACAGCCTTGAAGATGTGACAAACCAAGTCTTCGTTCAAGTCAATAATATCATCAAGAGCCATAAAGCTCATTTCCATATCTAATTGCGTAAATTCTGGCTGTCTGTCGGCGCGCAAGTCTTCATCGCGGAAACAACGGGCAATTTGATAATAACGATCCATCCCCGACACCATCAATAATTGCTTAAATAATTGGGGCGATTGGGGCAGTGCAAACCATTCTCCAGGATTGACGCGACTGGGAACTAAATAATCTCTAGCGCCTTCCGGGGTTGAACGAGTGAGGATCGGCGTTTCAACTTCAATAAAATTTTGCTCGTCTTCCAGGTAGCGGCGAATAGCTTTAACTACTTGGTGACGCAATTGCAAGTTGCCTGCCATGCGATCGCGTCTTAAATCCAAATAACGATACTTTAGCCGCAAATCTTCCTTCACTGACTCAGTTTCCGAAGCCGCTACTTGAAACGGTAATTGTTTGCGAACGGCGTTAAGTATTTCTATGCTTTCAGCATAGATTTCGATTTCTCCGGTAGCTAGGCGCGGGTTTAAGGATTCTTCGGGGCGCTGGGTGACGATCCCGGTAATTTGGACTACATATTCGTTGCGGAGGGCATTGGCTCCGTCGTAGGAAGTAGGAGTACGCACCGGATCGCTAACGATTTGCACAACTCCCGTGCGATCGCGCAGATCTAGAAATATCACGCCTCCATGATCGCGGCGACGATCTACCCATCCGTATAGGTTGACGGTTTTTCCAATATCTTTTTTATCAACTTCGCCGCAATAGTGAGTTCGCATAAGTTAAGTATATATTTGCTGAAAATGGGGTCTATATAAATTGCAAATTCCCCCATTATCTAGCATTCGTTGCCATCTTGCTGCAAAAAAGAGTGTAGAGAATATGTCTACACTCTTTTTTGCTTAAGAATGAGGGCGAGGCGCAGTCAAAACATCCCAAGCGGCTTTGGCTGCATCCGTTAGGCGATCGCCTATTTCCGATACTTCTTTGATTACGGAATTAAAGTTTTTCTCAGCTTCTCTTTGCACCATTTCAAAGGAATGCTCGATGCGATCGCGCTCGATTAGTTTATTTTCTTCAATTGTTGTCCGCGCCCGTTTTACAGCATTAAGATAAGCTTCGCGGGTAAGGGTTCCCGCCGATTGCGCCTCTGATTGAGCGCGTTTTTTGATTGCGTCAATTAAGGCTTTAGTTTCACTTTTCACATCTTCGCTCTCTCCAGCCATTTCGCTTTCTACTAAGGCGTTTGTTTGGGGAGTGATGGCACTACTTTGAGGGATAATTTCAATTTGGATATCGTTAGGATCGGTCATAGCTTTAGCTCCAGGATTGCGGTATATTTTATCTGCCAATGGAAAACTCAGAATTGTTACTTTATTAACAACTGGTGATCTTGCGCTTCGGTTCTTAAGTGACTTCTTGTATTTTTCAATAATTTAGAGCGCAATCTATCGTTTTTCTTAGCAGCATTATTGCTTAAACCTTACTTTCATTGTATCGACCTAAAATCATATTTGCAGGGTACAACTTATTGCTACCTTGTTTTTCGTAGCTTTTATTACATTTTAGAATCTAGACGTAGAGAATCTAACTTTAGAGAGAGCCAAAGCAATATAGTTTAAATTCAATAGTTTTTAATTATTTACAAGCTTTGATTTTGATATTTAACGATGCTGCAATTTGCAATTCCGTAGCTATTAGTTTAGGCGCGATTGCTGGCGCTCTAAGTCGCTACGACAAGTGATGCTAATTGCTGCCAAACGGTTTGTACCAGCGCTAATTTATGGAGTAGGTAGTGTAATAGTTGGAATTATCAGCATCAAGCTGGGGATAGAATTAGTGCGGTGGTTAAAGTAAACGCGCGATCGCATTATAAAAGCAATTTTACCTACGAAATACCGCTATCCCCTAGACTAAAAGCAGCAACATCGAGCGAATGGCGGAAGGACGGTAGGCTTTGACAGAAAATAATAATTTACCATTTACTACTACCCTCCAGGATGTTTCGCGGCGAGAGTTACGAGATTTGGTGCGGAGTCAATTGCAAGCGTTGCTAGAGCAAAACGACTTGCAGGGTGCTAAAGCAATTTTAGTACCCGTACAGCCCGCCGACATCGCCGAAGCCATTGAAGGCTTACCTGAAGCCATGCAAGCGATCGCTTTTCGTTTGCTTTCCAAGGGTGAAGCAATTGAAGTTTATGAGTATTTAGATTCCAGCATCCAGCAAGCGCTAATTGAAGAATTTAAGCGTCAAGATGTATTGGATATTGTCGATCAAATGTCTCCAGACGATCGCGTGCGGCTGTTTGACGAATTGCCAGCAAAAATTGTCAATCGGCTTTTAGAACAACTTAGCCCCTCAGAAAGACAAGCCACCGCCCAGCTTTTAGGCTACCAGCCAGGTACGGCGGGGCGGATCATGACACCAGAATTAATTTCTTTTAAAGAAGGTTTTACAGTTTCCCAAGCCTTAGAGCGGATTCGGCGTTTGGCAAATGTCACTGAAACTATTTACTACTTATACGTTACCGATAATGCGCGGCGCTTGACAGGTACGTTGTCATTGCGAGATTTGGTGACTTCTCAGCCTCCGCAAACGATTGGGGAGATTATGACGCGAGAGGCAGTATTTGTGTATACAGATACCGATCAAGAAGAAGTTGCAAGAGTAATTCAGCGTTACGACTTCTTGGCTGTACCTGTGGTAGACAGGGAGCAGCGTTTAGTTGGGATTGTCACGGTAGATGATGTTATCGACATTATCCAAGAAGAAACCACTGAAGATATTTATGCTTTGGGTGGTGGGGTACAGTCAGGGGGTGATAACTACTTTCAATCTGACTTACTTACCATTGCGCGCAAGCGGGTAGTGTGGCTATTAGTATTGCTGCTTACAAATACTGTTACTGGGACAATTATTAAGTCCCAAGAAAATCTTTTGCAACAGGTAGTATCTCTAGCTGCATTTATTCCCCTATTGACGGGTACGGGTGGAAATGTGGGGGCGCAGTCGTCAACGGTAGTAATTCGAGGGATGAATACTGATGAAATTCGGGCGATGGGACAATTTCAGGTAATTCTTAGAGAAGGTATTGCGGGAGCCATTCTCGGTACAATGTTAGGGAGTATAGCTACAGTTTGGGCGTACTTTTTGCAAGGTAACTTAGCAGTAGCAATTTCTGTCGGCGTAAGTTTAGTTGCAATTTCTATCTTAGCTTCGGTTTCGGGTTCTGCTTTGCCGTTTTTATTCCGTTTTCTGCGTCTAGATCCAGCTTTAATGTCTGCGCCGTTTATCACTACGGCGGTGGATGTAGCGGGAGTTTTAATTTACTTTAATTTAGCTCGGTTAATTTTGCGCCTGTAAGCGCTAATTCATCTAAATAAGGCTGGTAGCAAGGTTGGTGCTTGCCAAAGTGCGTAAACAATAAATCCAAAAAATAGAGTAATTAAAACTGTAAGTCCATAGCTAATACACATCAATAAGCCATCCGCCTCTAAGGTAGCAACGGCTAATAATAAAATTCCTACCGTCGGGATAGGATTTGTAAAGGGGATTGGTAAAATTAGTAAGACAGACAACCAAGCAATGCAAAGTCCATTCAAACGCCAAGCTTGAGGACTTCGAGCTAACTTTGAAAAACGAGGACGAGTAATTTTTTCTAATACTCGCGTTACTCTTTTTAGTAGTTGCAGTAGTTTTAGTACAAACCAATGGGGAAACTTAAACTTAGCTATTCTTCTGGGTAGCCAAGGCGAAGTCTTTCCCAATGCCATTTGTCCGGCTAAAATTATACAAGCTGAACCCAATGGACCTGTTAATCCTGGTGGTGCAGGCAGCAAAAAGGGTAAAACTAATAAAGAAATAACTAAGCTAAATCCCCGCTCGGAAGTTTCCGCCAAAATGTCGCCAAGGGTTAGGGGTTGCTGGGCTAATTTTTCGAGCAGCGATTTAATATCTTGGGAAAATCTTAAGTGCATTGGTAAAATAACTTGCAGCAAGGCGATCGCTATACTTAGCTTAACTGATACAAAAGTTAATTGCTTTTATCTTCTATTTGCTGCTGCCATATTTTTAGCAAGTTTTTAGTAGCTTGGTTCCAACTGTACCCAGCCACAGATTCCTTGGCTTTTAGCCCCATTTTTCGACGCAATTTAGGATTATCGATTAAGGTTTTGAGCTTGCTTGTAAAATCTGCTTTATCTTGCGGTGTAAACAGCAAGCCATTTTCACCATCTTCAATACTATCTACTAAGCCACCAGCACGAGGCGCTACTACTGGAATTACTGCTGCAAAAGCTTCTAAAATAGTCAACCCTTTAGTTTCTTTTTCGGAAGTTGTGACATGAATATCGCTGTAGCGAGTAGTGCGGGTATATCGTCGGGGGAAACTCTACCTAGTAAGTAAGTGTGGGGTGTTAAGGTGCTTAGTTTTTCGGTAATGCGAAGCCCTGCGTGCGCTTGCGCTATCGCGCATCGAGCCGTCACCAGCAATAATTAATGCTATATCCTCAAGATTCACTTCTTGAGCAATTTTTGTAACCGCATCGATAGTAAAATTCCAGCCTTTATCTGGAGTTAAGCGCCCTAAAAAGATTAACTTAACTTTTTGCTCGATATTTGGGATTTGATACTTATTTGTAAAAAAATCTGTTTGTTTAAGTTGCGGTGAAAACTTAGCAATACCAATACCTAGTAATTCTTCAGTTAATATATTTTTTATACCTAAACTTGCTAATTTATGTTGCGTAATTTGGCTAGAAACTAGCGTTAAATCGTAGGCGTTACAAATCCACGTCAACGGAATCTTTAAAACATACTTAATAATTCTATCTATACTCGTAGGAGTATTAAAATAATCTTTTCCATATTCTAATAAATTAGTATGAAAAAACTAACACAGGGAATATTTGCCCGTTTAGCATAATTTATACCCAAGAATTTTTAAGAATCCTGCAAACAACCTTTCTGGCTCATCTACGTGAATAATATCAGGTTGAAAGCTTTGTAATTCTTGCAAAACTAATTGATAAGATTTTCGAGAAACATTGCGCTCAAAATCTAAATCTAAAAATGACTTGCTCTCAAGATTAATAACTCTGATTCCAGGTAAAATACTACCTGTATAAGCTTGCCAATTGGGATAAATATTAGCTAGTTGGCTATAATCTGGGCAAAATAATAAAACTTGATGTTCGGACTTACTCAATTCACGAAGTCTATTAACTTGCGTTACAGTTACGCCGTCAATAACAGGCAAAAACCCAGAGCTAATAATAGCTATCTTCATAAACTATAAAGGTGGCATGACACTACTGCCCCAATATTTGCACCAAGTTCTCTAAGGCTTTGTATCCCCATTTAAGTATTATCAATCCGCAAATAATTGACATTCCCAAACAAAACACAAGTCCTTTGTCTAGGGAAATTGGCTCTCCCATAAAATATACATAGCTGCCCCATTGTATTGTAGAAATTAGTAACCCAGCTACTGCCCCAACACTAAAACGTTTAATCAATTTATTGGCAATTTCTAGGTTTGATTTGGGTGGTGTCATAAAAACCTCTCAATTTAACCATAGATATATTTTGATTTTACGCTTAGAAAATTAGAGAAGTCGCATCACTAAGGGCATCTAACGTAAACTCTATTTGCTTTTTAGTATGAGTGCAACTAATAAAAAAGCGCAAACGAGCAGCATTGTAAGCAACTGAGGGGTAAAGCATTGATACCGCGCTGAAATAATAATTGAGATAACTGGACAGCGCGATCGCTTTCGCCCACTAATAATTGGTATTATCGGAGAATTATTACTAGCACCAGTATTAAATCCTCGCTCTTGGGCTAATTGGAGAAAAAGTTTAGCTTTTTTGTGCAACTTAGCAACCCGTTCCGGCTCAGTTTTGAGTAGTTGCAAAGCCGCTAACGCCGCCGCCGTATTGGGTGGAGACATACCGACGCTAAATACAAAGCCGGGTGCGGTGTACTGTACTTGAGATATTCTACTAATTCCTTGCTACTGGCAATATAACCGCCGCAACTAGCAAAAGATTTGCTCAACGTCCCCATCCACAAATCGGTAGTGCTAAACAAGTAATAATGAACAAAATACCAAATAGCACCAATGTGATTCTCTAATGATGTGGAGAAAGATCATGTTTTTCGCACCAAGCGAGACACTCTTTGTCGGAGTGTGTTGTTCAATCGTTCGACATAGCTCGTTTTACCAGTGTGTTTGCCCACGGCACGATGTCTCTATTACTTGTTTATCACTACCGCTACTTATTATGCAGAAGTAGGCTTAAAATATCATTTAGAAGTCAAACCTAGTGGTGTCCCCATAATTGGTAATCGGGGAATTGTTAATGCTACTGAAAAAAAGACTGCTTTAACAAAGCCAATCGCAAAAACTGCTAATCGCAGCTATGGGATGCCACCCAGCGCTAATAATTGGTACGTGCCAATGTGAATCAATTGGGGACAAACTCTGTCTTAGAGCTTCAAGCATACCCCGCAAATCGTGTAAATTTAGTAGTAGAGTCGTGCCAAGCAAAGTTATTTGCACCCGTTGATGAATTTGCCGTTACTCGCTGCCTAACGTCAGCAAACACAACCAACACAAACTGGCGCAACGGAATTGCTGTCGTATCATCAGATAATCGTGAACTACCCAACACTAATCGGAGTACCGATATAGTGTGGGCTTCCAGCTTCACGGACAGTCGCCTCTACGGAGGTCTTGCGACCCCGCTTTGGTCTTACACTCTCTCCACTGGCAGTAGCGCTAG
>NZ_JBYCCV010000081.1:0-17291 GCF_057473825.1 Aliterella sp. E5.1 | reverse complement strand
TCTCCTTGAGGGCTTGCTGTAGATGAACGACTTGTTCCGACCTTAAAAAATTCTTGGCTGCTGGTGGCATAGTTACTTTGAATCAGCTTTACCTTTTTATTATGCAACTTTGATGCCGATTAGCTTATTACTCATGTCTTGGTATTACCTAAATACTTATCTAGGTAAAGTGTAGAGCTTTAATTTTATTAACGTCAAGGTGACATCTAGGTAGCATCGCGGTAAAAGAGGCAGTAATTGCATACTTTGCCGCACCCTTTGTCATAGCATTGCGCTTCGGCTGTCACAGTGCTGTCATACTTACGATTTAAGCTGTTGATATGAGCAGTGACAATGCTTGCTCCTCCCACCTGATTCAACTATTGCCCTCCTCAACGCCATGCCGCGTAGGAGGGTATTTTATTGACTCAGTTTTTTTGATAAGGAAAATTGGACTCTATGGAGTGCGCCATTTGTTTAATCATTTTTTCTTTCTTAAAAGCTGACATAGATGCAAGATTGCTTGTTCGGACTTTTAGTATTTGTGCGAAATCAACTCTAGTGCTGGTGGCAGCCTGAGTATTCACAGGTGGGCGTATTCCGAGTAATAGGTTGAGGGCGAAGGTCATAGTCACTGCTAAAATTAGTTTCTGAATCATCGCTTGTCCCTCCTTAATCTGCACTATGTTTGTGGCAACCAATTTCAAAGGTAGAAGCTGCAACAATTTCTTTTCCCCATTGTGCTGATTCATTTATGAGATGGAGACGCTGGCGTTACAGCCTTTTAACTGTCACAATCACGTCTGCTGACAGCTTGTACATTATTTTGTCCCAAAATTCTCGTTTAAATCAGTAGTATCAAGCCACGTTTAGCTATCAAGTAGGAGTACCAACAAGAGTTTTAAAGAAGTAAAGCGCTCGGTCTGTCATCAACACACATACCTTAAGAACGAAGCAACTTTATTACTAGCTGATTGAAAACCTAATTTTACGGGAACACTATCAACAAGACCTCGTGCTGAAAGACTTGTTTGTTGTTGGAGTTCCTAACACTATCAACTACAAGCTCACGCTAGAGGAATAGAAACGATTACATGAGTTGAAAAGATAGTGATCGCACCGTATGACCATAAATACTTTCTCCAGTCAAGCTAACCAAGAGCAACTTCAGGCAATTCAAACTACCGAGGGGGCATTGCTGATCATAGCTGGGCCCGGATCGGGGAAAACTTTTACTTTGGTTGAGCGCATTGTCTATCTAATTACCCAAAAAGATGTCACACCTGAAAGCCTGTTAGTCGTCACTTTCACAGACAAAGCTGCTCAGGAACTCGCTACTCGCATCTCGAACCGCCTCAATGCTCTTAAGGTGCGATTTAACCTGAACGAGATGTATTTAGGGACGTTTCACTCAATTTGCTTGCGCTGGCTGGAGGAATATCGGGAGTTTACCCGCCTTAAGCGCAACTTTATCTTGATGGATCAGTTTGACCAGCAGTATTTTCTTTACAAGCGACTGCCTGAGTATCAAGCGATCGCTCCTCTTGAGCTAGTGATTGGAGACTCGCAGAGACAGAAAACGTGGGACAAAACGGCGGCGCTGTGCCGTTGGCTCAATACTGTTAGTGAGGAAGGGTTAGACGCTCAGGTGCTAGTGAATGGCGCTCATGATGAGGTAAAAGTATTAGGGCAATGCTACGAACTTTATCAACGCCAGTTGGAGGAGGAAAACGCCTTAGATTTTTCTACGATTCAGTGTGAAGCGTTTAAACTGCTCAAGAGTCATCCCCACGTCCTTGAGGAGTTGCAGAAAAAAATTAGGTATTTGATGGTGGACGAGTATCAAGACACCAACACCATTCAAGAAATGATTTTAAATCTGTTAGCGGGGGACAATCCTAATCTCTGCGTGGTGGGAGACGATGACCAGGGATTGTACCGCTTTAGGGGAGCGACGATCCGCAATATTTTACAGTTCAAAGATCGATTTCCTAGTGGTCAATGCCAGCAGGTAACTTTAAGCGTCAACTATCGCTCTCATCCTGACATTGTTGACTTCTATAACCGTTGGATGAGAGCGCAAGAGTGGGAAGTAAACAACCAATTTTTTCGCTATCCTAAACAGATTCAACCTCGCCCCGATGACTTTACCGAAGTGCCTTGCACGATTAAAGTATCGGGAGGAACGGAGACTGAGTGGCACGAAGAAATTTTAGCCTTCTTGCACACTCTCAAAAATGAGGGACAGCTAACAGACTGGAATCAAGTGGCATTCCTATTTAGGTCAGTTAAAAATGAGAAAGCCGTTGCCTTAGCACGATTTCTTGAGCAGCAAGGTATCAGTGTTTATTCCCCTCGTTCCAATCAATTTTTTGAGCGAGAAGAAGTACGGCTGATGATTGGGGCGTTAATCTTCTTGTTCCCCCAATTTCCTCAAGTTAGAAAGTGGAGTGAGGATGCTCATTTAAAAATCTGGGATTACTATGACAATGACTGTTTTAGGTTCTTTGTCGATGAGTTAAAGAAGCCAGCTAATGATGATTTATTGAAGTGGGCTAGAAACTTTGCTAAAAGCCATTTTACTTTAACCCACAATACTAATTATGCTTTTTCGGGGCTGTTTTATGAACTGTTGCAGTTCCCACTTTTCAGTCACTACCTCGATGAAAGGCTGTTACAGCAAGGGGGAATTATCAATAGCCGCGCTATGCGGAACTTAGCCTTATTTTCTCAGTTGCTAGGTAAGTTTGAGTATCTCCAGAATATTAGCGTCTTCACTCCCCAACACTTAGACAAAAATATTAAGGATTTATTCAACCAGTTTTTCCGTTTTTTACAGGAGGGTGGCATCGATGAGTATGAGGATGAGTCTGAATATGCTCCTAGTGGTTGTGTCTCTTTCTTAACCATCCACCAATCCAAGGGGCTAGAATTTCCGGTAGTTATTGTCGGTTCTTTAGAAGCTGTACCTCGTAAACAATATACTGCCCTCAACGAGATTTTAGAGTATAACTATTTTTATCGTCCCCCCTTTGAACCCCTAGAAGACACCAAAAACTTTGACTTCTACCGCCTTTTTTATACAGCTTATTCGAGGGCGCAAAACTTATTAGTTTTAACTTGCATTGAGAAGCAGGGGAAAGGGCGCACACCATCCAAATACTTTGCGGATCACTTTGAGGAGGTGATTGACTGGCGGCATCCTAGCTTTAAGCCAGAGTTGTTGCCATTAGAAAAGGTCAAAGATGTCAATTTGAAAAGGGAATATTCCTTTACTTCTCACTTGACCTTGTTTGAAAACTGCGCCGAGCAGTACCGCTTTTTTAAGGAGTTAGAATTTGCCCCCATCCGCACTAGCCCAATTTTGTTTGGTACGCTAGTTCACCAGACGATTGAGGACATTCACAAGACGGTATTAAGGGGAGAGGAACAAAAACTATCAGAAGCACAAATTGCTAGTTGGTTTGATACTAACTATGTCTATTTAACTAAACGAGAACGGGTTTATTTAGCTCCAGTAATTAAGGATGTCGCTTTAGAACAGGTGCTACGCTATTACAGGCGGCACGACGGGGACTGGTCAAGGGTGAAGGCGGCGGAGGTTGATGTATCCCTAGTCAAGGATGGGTATATACTGACGGGAAGTATTGACCTGATTCGCGGGGAAGATAGCACCGTCGAGGTGATTGATTTCAAGTCAGAGAAGAAGCCAGATGTCAATTTACCAAAAGATCGGGATAAGATTGACCGCTACCGGAGGCAGTTGGAGGTGTATGCTCACATTGTTGAAGAACGCACGGGGCTAAAGGTAAGCAAGACTCACCTGTACTATACCAGTGAGGAATTGGGTAGCCCTTATATTTCCTTTGACAAAAACCCTAAGTCAATTGAGAAGACAATCGCTACTTTTGATAATGTAGTTCAACGCATTGAGCAGAAGGATTTTGGAATAGCAGAACGTCCAGATAAGATTTGTAAAGACTGCGATATGAAATCATATTGTAATGTAAAAAATTGGAGTTTTAAGAAATAGTTAAAGGTTATTTTATCAGTTAGGATAAGGATGAAGTAAATTACCAGTCTCTTGTTTTAATCTTATAATTGAATTTTTTAAATCTTCTTTAACTTGGTCTTCTAATGCTATTTCACTATAACCAAATATAAATTTTATGTTAGTATCACAATCTCGAACAAGGTAAATTTTATTTTGAATTAAAGTAAAGCCAAATTTCTCAATATTTTTTAAAATTAACTGCTCAAAACACCAAACTTTACCATCAAGATATTCAACAATATCAGTAAAAGCAGAATCAGATAAAGCCGTTAGACAGCGTTTGTCACCTGTTAATAAATAATTATTACCACCATTTTTATTAGCATAGCTAACATGACTAATCAAAAGAGCTTCTCCATTATCAATCTTTTTGTTACTATCATTACTCAATTTATTATAGTTTTTCAGTTTAGTATAAATATCTTTGTCAATGTTAGCCGAATCATGTTCTGAGATAGTTGTATAATTTTCAATAATTTGTAATGCTATTTCAACATTATAAACAGAAGGTTGACTATCAGCTTTATGCCCTCTTTTACGCTTAATTTGCTTGCCAAATTTGTATTTAAAAGTATCAAGTATTTTAATTTGAGTTACATTAATATCAAAGATTTCAAGAGTATTTTCAAAGAGGTGACAAGTAGCGAGTTTTAGAATAACGTCATTATCTAAACAGTAAAATGACTCTGACAATATTAAACTCCTAAGACTTTCTCTAAATACTCATAGCTTTCATCATTAAATTTATCCCAGTCCAGTTTATTAGCTAAATATTCATTTATAATCTGTTGACCATTCTCTAAAGAACCTAATTTCTTCAAAGCTTTAATAGCAAAACCCCAATTCTTACTATTATACCAAGCATTGTTAAGTATAATTGAATCAGCTTCAACACTAGGATTTTCTTCAGCTTTGATCTTAGCGTGCTTAATTAAATGACTATGATTATGAAATGGCTTATCTTCTAAACAATTATCACAATCCCCTAATAGTAAATGAGTTGCAAATTGATTAGCTTGATCTTCATCATTATCTTGACAATCAAACTTAATTTCTTCATCAATTAGAGCACCTTCTTTCAAGTGTCCTAATGCTAAGTGTCCTAATTCATGTGCTAAGTTGAAAGCTAGCATAGCAGGATATGTAGGTTTTGAACTAAGAACGATGACAGGGCAAGTAGATTGCCATTGAATTAATCCGGCAAATTTCTTAATTCCGTCAGGGAAATGATGAAAATAACAAACAGCAATTCCCTTGCTCCAAGAATATTCGAGCAAGGACATCAAATGCACTGTTGCGTGAGTTGTTAAGATTTCTGTTCTAATTTCCGTAACATCAATAGGTAAAGGGGTAAAATCAATTTCTGTTCCATAGGAAATTGACTCAGCTACTCGACTAGCTAAGGCTTGAGCAACATGAGGATGCTCATTGTTTGTACTATTGTGCTGCTTAAACTTGGTAGGAGGTAAAGGATTAAATCTAATTTTTTCTTCAGCTACTAACAAGGATTTTAAGTCAAGGTTAAGGTGATCGGCAATATAACCAGCCCCTTCTAAGACGGCTACTGGCTTGTTATTGAGTTCTGTATCCCACCAGCTAGGAAGGGCATTCTCACGAATATACGTTTGAGAGAGTCCCAACTGAGAGAGCTTATTATAGAGGTCAGACATACAAATAGTCCGTGTCATTGTCCTACCCTCCTTCTATTAACTGTAAATTGATAATTGCGCTTAAATTTTGGAATTTTTAGGTGCTTTGGCTGAAAATGGTTTGTAAGTTAAGATTTACCGACTACCTTATTATCGCTATTTTAAGTCAGCATTGACCTTTTGTAACAAAATATAAATTAACCTTATGACCAACGAACTCTCCTTAAACCTCAATATCGCCAACCATCAACCCCTTGACTCCGTTGAAGGTTATCAATTTGAGCCGATCAAGGGCTACCCCATGCTCAACTGGAAAGGAAAACGCCCCTTTACTAATACTCAGTATTATCCGGTGCAGTTAAAGGAAAGGCACGGCGAGGAAGTTGAGGGATGGATGAATAAGATTTACTGGGGGGATAACCTTCAGGTAATGAGTCATTTGTTGAAGGAGTTTCGGGGAAAAGTTAATTTGGTTTATATCGACCCACCTTTCGATTCTAAGGCTGATTATAAGAAGAAGATTAGTTTAAGTGGTCAGCAAATAACTAATGATTTAAACTCTTTTGAAGAGAAACAATACACAGACATTTGGAATAATGATGAGTATTTGCAATTCATGTACGAGAGGTTAATTTTAATTAGGGAACTACTAGCTGAGAATGGCAGTATTTATTTACATTGTGATTATAGAAAAAGCCATCATCTCAGATTAATATTGGATGAAGTTTTTGGTGATACAAGGTTTAGAGCTTGTGTCATTTGGAGAACTATGACATCAAGTGGTTATAAAGGCAAAACGTCTCTTGGTAAAAGTCATGCAGATATTCTTTATTATTCTAAAAGCGCTCAATTTATTTATAATCCAGTTTATTTACTAATGAGTCAGGAAATGCGTGACAGATATAAGCATTCTGACGTTGATGGTAGAAAATTTAAAGATAGCTACCTTGGAGATGTAACTAAAGAAACTTTAGAAGAATTAAAGCAGCAAAACTCACTTTATATTACATCTACTGGCGGATACAGAATTAAACATTATTTAGATGAAGCAAAAGGAACTCTCGTAGATAATATTTGGACAGATATTGATACAGAAAATTCTCAATCTCATGTTCAAACTGGTTATCCTACTCAAAAACCTAGAGCTTTATTAGAAAGAATTATAAAATTATCTTCAAATGAGGGCGACATTATTTTTGATTGTTTTATGGGAAGCGGTACTACTCAAGAAGTAGCGATGAGACTAGGGCGACGTTTCATTGGTTCAGATATTAACCTAGGTGCAGTACAAATTACTACCAAGCGCCTCTTAGGAATTGCCTCTGAATTAAATCAACAGCAACAACAGATTCAGTTAGACGTTACAGAGGAAAAACCCATTACCTTTCACACCGGATTTGAGGTATACAACGTCAATCACTACGATGTCTTTAGAAACCCCATCGAAGCTAAAGAATTACTGCTAGACGCATTAGAAGTTCAAAAACTCGCTCAAGGTAACTTATTCGACGGAGAAAAAGACGGCAGGATGGTGAAGATTATGCCTGTCAACCGCATTGCTACCCGCGCCGACTTAAGTGAACTGATTGCTGGATTTGACTATAAAGCCTTTAACAGGCGACAGGCAGAAGAACCTAATAAACCCGTTGAGAAGATCACTCTGATCTGTATGGGACATGAACCTGACTTGGGGGCAGTTTTAAAGCAAGAAGTACAGCCTTTTAATATCGATGTAGAAGTAGTAGATGTCCTGCGAGATAGACAGGATCTACAGTTCAAGCGGGACTCAGAGGCACAGATAGAAGTTAAGGGTAAACATCTAGTAATTGAGAAGTTTTACCCCATGAATCTCCTCCAAAAACTCAGCCTCGAACAAGAGAAAGTGGATGACTGGCGAGAGTTAGTTGAGTCGATAATGATTGACTGGAATTACGATGGAGCAATTCTAGAGCCTGCGCTGATTGACATTCCTGATAGAAATGAACTGGTGAAGGGGAAGTACGAAATCCCAGAAGACGCAGGCACAATACGAGTTAAAATCACTGACTTGCTCTCAGAGTCTTTAGAGATGGATGTACAACATGGTTAAGAAAAAAAACAGTGTAATCAAGCTAGATTTTGCTTTCTTTATCCACCTCCTTAACTTCTATAAACAAAACAAAGGACGCATTCGCAGCCACTACCGCACCCTTACTAAACGCTTCCTAGATTACAATGACCCAGCTAACTCAAATGCCTTTTTGCGCCAGCCCCAATTTGAGGCACTAGAAATTTATGTCTTCCTCAAGGAATTTTTAGACAATGCCCCCGTCCATCAAATCTTTAAAGAATGGGCAGAAAATACAGGCAAGTTACAGGGGCGGACGATTAGCGATCGCTTAGGACAAATTCAACTAGACATCTTCCAAGACGCTAATAAGGAGCAGTACGAGGCAATTTTCAAGATAATGCGCTCTTACGCCCATACCTACCCCAACTATATTTTTGCCCTGACAATGGGGGTCGGTAAAACTATATTAATGGCTACCTGCATCTTTTATGAGTTTCTCCTCGCCAATAAATTCCCTAACGATAAAAAATACTGCCACAATGCTCTAGTCTTTGCCCCCGATAAAACCGTATTACAATCCCTCAAAGAAATTCAGACCTTTGACATGAGTAAAGTTGTCCCCCCCGAATATGTCAACTTTCTCACTAGCAATATCAAATTTCACTTTTTAGAAGATAGTGGCGCGACTCTCAGTATCCTCGACAAATCGCGGTTTAATATCATTATCTCCAACACCCAGAAAATTATTCTCAAACGGCAGAACCAGGAAAAAAGCCCCTTAGACCTGCTGTTTAACAGTGGCAAACCTACCTACGAAAACAATAGCGTCTATGAGGAGTACGCCGACCTCTACGGCTTTGACGAACCTGACGATGAAGCTTCCCTAACAACCAACCAACGCTTTGAGAAACTGAGGCGAGTCACCCAACTCGGTATATACATTGATGAGGCACACCACGCTTTCGGCAAAAAACTCGCCTCCGACATGGGGCTAGAAAGAAGTCAAACTAGCCTCCGCACCACTGTTAATGAACTTGCTGCCAGCTTAGAAAGAGCAGGAACTCACGTCGTCGCCTGCTACAACTACACTGGAACTCCCTATGTCGGCGATCAAATATTGCCAGAAGTGGTTTATGCCTTCGGCTTACAAGAGGCGATCTCTAAAGGCTACCTTAAGAAAGTCAAAATTAACGGCTACAGCAACACCCGTACCAGCGAGTTTGTGCAAATAGCGATCGCCAATTTTATAGAAAAAACTGCCAACCAACGCTACGAGGGAATGTTACCTAAATTAGCCTTCTTTGCAGCCACTATTGAGGAACTGCAAAACGAACTTAAGCCTGCCGTAGAGGAAGCCTTAATCCAACATGGCATCCCTACCAACAGTATTCTCGTTAACGTGGGAGACGAGAAAATTACCAGCAACGATGAAATTAGGGAGTTTAACCGCCTCGATACCCCTACCTCAGACAAACAATTTATTCTCCTCGTTAACAAAGGGCGAGAGGGTTGGAATTGCCGATCACTTCTGGGAGTCGCTTTGTTCCGCCAACCTAGATCAAAAATCTTTGTCCTTCAGGCAACGATGCGCTGTTTGAGGGCTATTGGTGAAGCACAGCAAACGGGCAATGTTTATCTCAGTGAAGATAATAAACAGATTCTTGAGGATGAGTTACAGCAGAACTTCAAAGTCACCATTGATGAGTTTGAAAATACGGGGAAAGAGAAAGAAAATGTTACCGTTCATGTCCTCAAGGCAGTACCAATTAAATTGCAACGAGTTCGCCGCCAATTTTCCCTTAAAGAGAAGGAACTAATCGGCAGAATTAATCTCAAACTAGATATTGCCCCGACTGAAAAGTACCGCTTAATTCATACTGAACAAGAAGGGTTAACCCTGAAAGATACTGCCTATAACAAAGTTAAAACCGAAGACTTAACCCACCTGCGCTCAAAGCGCCAATTTAGCGAAATTACCCTGGTTGCGGAAATTTCCCGCTATCTTAATAAATCTTGTTTCTTCATTGAAAAAATCTTAGCTACTACCCAGGAAGGCACAGACAAAATATTAGAAGCGGTCAACGAATTCAATGAATTGCTTTACGACTGGGTTATTCCTCGCCTATTCAAAGAACTTTATGATATTGACCAGCAAGAAACTCTTGAAGAATACGAAGTTGAACTGGTTAAGCTTTCAAAGGATGGCTATCAAGTTACCGCCGCGCCCGATAAAATTGTGCGTCACGAAGACCCACTTTCTCAAGGGTATATAGATAAGAGCTTCCATTTAGACACTTACTGTTTTGACAGCAACCCAGAGAAAGAACTTTTTTGGAAACTTCTCTATGAGAAAAAAATCAAACAAGTCTATTTCACTGGAATGCTCACTCACGGTCAATCCGATTTTTATATCCAATATATTGACCCTGACTCCCATAGCATCAGAAGTTACTACCCTGATTTTCTCGTCCAAAAAGACGATGGTACTTATATCATTGTCGAAGTTAAAGGAGACCACATGATTGACGATCCAGTAGTAATGGCAAAAAAAGAGTTTGCCGAACAGATGGCAGTTGCTAATGGGATGACCTACAGGATTATTAAAGGGAGTGATGCCAATCAAGGAATATATAGTAAGCTTCTTGAGTGAGGCGATCGCTCCTTTAATTAAAAGACAGTTCACAAACGACTTGATAAGTTAGAGCTAAAAAAATTACCGATTGTACAGTAATTATCAATATTATTTAAGCCCATTCAAATCGGCGCTTTAGGTCATTGCAATAAGTATTTGGTAGAACTTTATCATGTTGAAGTCTGCCAACTACAATCCCTGGTGCAATACCAATTTCCATAGCAAACTTTTGGATACGCTCTTTGCTAAAATTTCGACCTGGTGCTAAAAACCTTTTCCAATCAGTAAGAGGAATCAATATCTCCGCAGCAAATTTATTTGCTTCTTCTTCTTTGTTTTGAGAATCAAAATCTTGACTGCCTTTCTCTTCAAGAAATATGTCCCGCTTACCGTGTAGCACAATATGTCCCGCCTCATGAAAGAAGGCAAACCATAAATGATCGTCAGTTTTGTGCCGCAAGCTAAGTTGAATCAGCGCCTTATTAAGATTTAACCAACGGGTAGCCCCACAAGTCCGCGTTTTAGGCAGTGGAGGCACAAAGACCACAGCTACACCCGCTTCAGCACACAAGCGCACAACTTCTGGCTGAAAGACCTCTGGTGATTCTACAGTCAGAGTGCGGATGTGTAATAGAGTTCGTTTAAATTTACTGGCATTGTAGGCAGCACATTCAATCCCAGAGGCTTCGATCTCTCCCTGACGTAGCCAAGCTGTAACTGCACCAGGGTCACTGGTGAAAGCAGGAGACTTCCGAAAGTCTACAGCAGCACCATCCCAAAACTCTTGCCATTGATCAGGGGAGGCGACACCGAAAAAATTTAGCACTGACCGTAGTTGCTCAACTTTGTCTTGATAGCACCCAATCCAACCCAAACTAATCATCTTATTGACAGGAATTTGGTTAAGCCAATCTAATTGCTTTTGTAAGCGCTGTTGTTCCTCTTGACGCGCTAAAGCTTCCTGATACTCTCGTTCACGATTATTCCAAAAACTAGCTGAAATCCCTAAGACTCGTTCCAATTGCAATGCTGTTTCTGGAGTAATGGCAGCTTTACCATTAATGATTTCATTGATGGTTTTTTTAGGTCTACCCATTCTTTCTGCTAGTTCGGCTTGGGTCATCTCCCTTTCTTCTAAAATCTCGTCCAAGGTTTCACCTGGATAAGAGACATAGTTGGGCGTGTATTGATTCTGTAGTGATTTAATCATGGGTATCCTTCACGCCGATAATCATAACAGCAGTTATTTTGTTCCAATCGATGCCACCATCGGGTTTAGTTGGAATCGGCTCATTGGCTGGCTCGAATATAAGTCGATAAGGGTGATCCAAGTCCAATGATAATTGTCCTGAGCAGTCATGAAGCAACTCATGGCAGCGTCCAGGAAGATTTCGCATATCCTCAAGCACATTAGCAGCACGTAAGTCATCAAGTCGTCGCCGAATTCGTTTAGCTCTATCTTTACCATGATTTTTTTCTAGAAGCCTCTGGTCATTGCACTCTTTTTGTAACTTATTGTTTTCAAATACAATATCCATTTTAACAAAGCTTCTAGCAAAAGTGTTAACCTCTTGGGTTAACAATATTCTAGGGGCTTCAGCGAGAAATTGGGGGAATCTACCATATATAGGGTAAAAACGTTATTAAATAGAACAAATGTACTATATATGGTGTTGATTTTAAAATTATAGAAATTTCAAAGTTCTCAACGAGAAACTACCATTGTTATTACAGGAAAAATATTTTCAAAGCCTGAATAAACAGTAATAATCAGGTGTTAAAAAAAGTAGGAATGTTATTGTGAGCGCAGGAATCAGTCATTAGCGTACATTCTGGTTCCAATACTACTCGCACACGAAAATCTGATATGCACAAAAGTAAGTCTCGTTTTTGGCAATGGATAAAGTCTGATGGCGCTTCAATAGCTGGTTCCTGGATATCTGGTGCCGTAGGGTCTTTAGTAGGATTTGTACTAGGAATTAGCTTTTCTGGATTTCCAGGAATTTTTATAGGAGCGATTGTTGGTGCTTTGCTTGGAGTCCTTTTTGGTCATTACTTTCAGAAGAAATTGTCTACTTTTGCAGACCGATACTTATCAGCGTATGAACTTCTTCAGCAACAAGTTAAAAAGAGCCGAGAAGCGCATAACCTCAATCTGAAAGCTGAACAAGAAAAAAGCACTGTGGAAATGTTCGCGGTAGTTTACTTGGGATATAACGCTGATATTGGCTGCTATCGATTTAGACAGAAAGATAACAATGGATTGGTATATGCAACGGTTAAAGATTTTAGCGGCGGAATAGGTACAGGAGATACGCTTATATTTCGTAGGCTACGAGGAAGTTTAAACGCTGTTGTCGAGCGCGTCTAGATATCGAAACGGGAATTTTTATTATTAGGACTCAAACCCTCTTAAAATCTGCTGACAGCTATCATTCGCTATCCTTGAATTCATACCGATAGCAAAGTAGGCATAGATGGCTTCTTCACCGATGGTCGGGGCTAGGTTCCCCAGGACTGGCAGCAATGCTCTTAGCGAGATCGCCCTAGCTGCGGGTCGCAAAGAAGCTGAGATAGTCAGGGATGCGATCGCTCAGTATTTAGGCTAGACTGACTCTACAGCCGTGAAGGGTGCGATCTCTGATTGGCAAGAGCGAGTAGCCAGTTTAGAAAGAAAGTTAGCGGGGCTGGGGCGATTCGTGGGGCAGTGCATTAATTGGCGACGTTGGTTATGAGGCGTTTTATTCATTTGAAGGGGAACTATGTCAGCAAAAGTAGAGCGGCAGAATACTATCACTAGAAAGAATCTTGTTTCTAGCTTGATGATTGGGCTGATCGTTGGACTATTGGCTGGTCTTCCTTTGGGTTGGTTAGCTCATCAGTTCTATGCTGAACGACGGTTAGCTGATGTGTTGGTTTGTCGGGAAAAGAATCGAAACTTACCTGAAGTCCAAGTTCAGGCTATTTGCGGGTCAAGATTCTAAAGTTAATTGCAATCAATATTTGCTGTGGTCATCGCCACCATTTAGGGCAGACTGACCCATAGCGGTTAAGGGTGCGATTTTTTGCCAAAGAAGATCGAGTAGCTAGTTTGGAGGGGAAACTGGCGGGACTGGTGGGGTAGTGCTAGAGGCGATCTCTTTTAAAGGTAATTAACCTTACCGCGAACTCAGTTTTTTTTGTAATTCTTCGGAAATAAGTGTAATCAAAGCATCTTGCTGACTATTATCCAGTTGTGCCAAATTTAAACTGATAGGTTCCGCTAAACTCTCCGAAAGTCCTGAAAGCCTCAACAGTGCAGCAAAGGTTAGGTGGTGTTGCTTGTTATATGCCATTACTTTTGCCCTTCCTTACTGATATAGTTTTTGTGTTAATTGTAACATACACCCATTTGTAGGCGTTGACGGATTTTGGTAAACCTGACTAGAGCAGCAGTTAAGGGTGCAATCGCATTTACTGAGGGGTTGCGGTTAAAGCATTTTCTGGGTAAAGCGCCTCGGAACCCTGGATTTTATACCACCACAGATCGTCTTCCAAATCAAACCAGTGCCTAACTACTTTTGTGTGTTGTTCTTGCTCGTTCCAATAAAGAGTTACAAGTTCGTACATGTAGCGACCCACAATACTAAACCCTTGAGACCGCAATCATCGCCTTTTTGAGACCAGATTAGCTGCAACTATAACTGCACTTGAGACCACATTAGTTCCAAATAAGACCACATTATTTGCAACCAGACCACAATCATCCAACTGAGACCACATTAATTGCAACTATAAGTTTATTGCTTAAAACCATGTCTCTAACTCATATCTAGGGAATGGTATATCAGAGAAGTCAATGAACTCGTTGCTACTTTTGCATATATTGCCGTAGATAAAATTACTGAGTTCTTTAACCTATGAAATGACTATTTACTGCTGCGTAGCAACTTGTCAATTTTAAGTAAAGAAAACGCTCGTTTTATTGCCTTGAGTTTCTGCTCATTTTCTAGTTGCAGTTAATCTGGTCTCAACTCTATTATTGTGGTCTGGTTGCAAATAATGTGGTCTTAGTTGGATTTAATTCGGTCTCAAATGCAGTTCTAGTTGCAGTTAATCTGGTCTCAAAACAGCGATTATTGTGGTCTGGAGCATTTAGTATTGTGGGTCGCTACACGTACAGGTCAAACTTGGGAGCAGTGACTTCAATTGTTGGATTGTTCATTTTTAGTTTACTCTTGAGCGAAAACGGGGTCGATTGGTTGGCTAGTACGGCTGTACTTTACTAGATTTTTGCTGTGGGGTATTCGCTGCCATCCCAACTCAATGAGTTTTTCGTTTTCTTCCCAAATCCGGATCGCTTTGTGTGCGTTAGGCGACGGAGAGCAGCCCATTCTTGCGCCTTGCAATTCGAGTTCATTCAAGCTTTGCTCTCAGTTGTTTTCTTCTCCGTTGCTACTCAAACCCTAAAACTCCGACGGAGCGCGATCGCGCCCTTCAGAGTAGTTTATTCGGTAACAGGGGGAAAAGTCTCGAATCGTTTAAGAACGACTTGAATATGTGCGTCTCGATCTCGCACTTCGGCTTCCAGAATAGCCAGAATTCTCTGAAAGTTTGTCGCCGTATCCAAGTTTAGATATTGATCGACGTTGCAGGAGGCATACAAAACTTTGCTACCCTCTTTGAACAAATTATCAAGTTCCTCTACAGCAATTCCTTCTTCAGTTAGGGAGTGTTTTAGGGACGCGATTGCCGAGTGGCAGCGAGATATGAACTCAAAATCAGGCTTAAAAACATAGTTCTCCAGATAGTCTTCATCAAAATTAGCATCATCAGAGCTTTCATATTCATCATCGGGATCGAAGTTATCGTCGTCGTAAACAGTGAATTCGCAAAGCATATCAGTTAATCCTAGTTTTAGTTGAATCAGACGCGATCGCTCAGTCCCAGCACCTTATTCCTAATTGCTTCCTCTGTAATCGTATCGTTTCAGCGTCTAACGGTGCAGGGTATTTGGTGGCGTTTGGATAAGGCGTTTGAGTAGCAAGTGATACTAAGTTGCGCTCCGACATAGCAGCAGGGTTCCTGGGGTATAGCCACTTTTCCTGAATTAAGGATGATTTTTTAGAACGCAACTTGGTATGAGACAAAAACAACGCTAAGGCTGAAAAGCTTGCTTCGTAAAGACTGTAATTACTTATCACCAACAATCCGCTTTAATAGTTGATTAACTTCACTCAAGATGAAGGCATCTGGATCAAACGCACCACCAACCCATTCCAACATTGATTCATGTTCGGGATGGTCTGGTTGTTGAATTGCCTCTAAGAACTCTGCGTAGCCCCATACCCCACCACAGTCTTCCGGTGGACAAGCCCGTTTCCCTGTTAAACAAAGTGGGTAGCGTACTAATGGGTCATAGGACAGCACTTTTTCTACCAAAATCTCATGTTCCCAGGAATCGCCCATGTCATAGGTATAGAAGAATTTCTTCTTCTCTTCAGTTACGACTTTGCTTAACTTTACCCTCTGTTCGTTCTTGATCTCCAAGTCAAGTTCTGGTACGGGCTGACCATACTCCACTCCCCCAATTGAAAACCCATGCAGATGAGAATTCGTCCAACCCATCGATGCTTGAATAATCTGATGTAATTTCCCCAGTGTGATATCACTTTTGACTTGTACCCGTCTCCAGATTGGCGGACGAAAATCTTTGAGCGTGATTTTCAGTTGATAAACAGATAAAGCCATTGACTGTATTTGATTTGCCATAATCGGTTGAAAGCTTTCAATTTGAGACTTGGGATTGAGTTGTCGGTGTCGTTTAACAATTTCATTAACCGTTGTCTTACTCAAGTGCAACGCCCCGGCAATTTGGCGGTAGGAATTGCCTTTCTCTACCATCAGTAATACCTTGGGTTGTAACTTATCTGCTTTTACTCTTTGTCCAGGTTGCCTGCCTAGTTTCTGCCCCCGTGCCTTAGCCGCCGCGATGCCAGAACGAACTCGTTCCCGGACTAAATCTCGCTCAAACTCTGCTAATATTGCCATTAAATTCGCAATCAACCGACCTTGAGACGTGTTCAAATCAAATTGAATTCCCGTAGTAGCAATTAGCGACACACCCCAGGCGTGTAGCTCCTGTAGCGTTTGCATCAGGTCAATCGTGCTGCGCCCCCACCGGGTCATTTCAGTTACCAAAATGGCATCAATCTTCCGGGCTTGTGCCATTGCCAAAACTTTCTGCCGCTCTACCCGGTTCTGTTTTGTGCCAGCCGCCGTGTCCTTCCAAATTCCTATAATCTGGTAGCCTGCTAAGTGGGCATATTCCAGTAGATCCCGCTCTTGACGCTCACAGGACTGATCGCTGGTTGAAACTCGACAATAAATAGCAACTTTCTGTACCAATTGAACCCTTGGAAACTTAGGGGTCTAAAGAGCTTACTGTACCGTTCTGTTTTAGTGTACCAAATAACTTATAATCTATTCGGTACGACAGAGGAAATAAAGTCATGTCAATTCGGTTTCTAACCGAAGAATATCAAGCTGATTATGGGAACACACTCAACTTATTGGGGTTTCGCTATATCTACCCCAGAATGGTGAAGAAGTTAGGGGCGATCGCCCAAGTAGATGATATCCGACCGCACTGCTTTCGACATGAATTTGGTACGAGCATTACTCGTAAAGGAGTAGACCCAATGTATGGTAAGGAATTGATGGGAATTAAGAGCGATAAAGTCTACTGTTGTTATACGAAGGGAGCGCTGAAGCAAGTTGGGGTTAAGGCTTTTTTACAAGCAATTGGGGAGGATGAGAATGGTAGTGCCAAATATGTAAGGATAAGTGGAAAGATTATGTAGAGAGAGTTGTATGAGTGAAGAGAAGCTAAACTGTCCAAAATGCGGGTCAGAAAGAATAGTAAAAAATGGCTTCATCCACAACGGC
>NZ_JBYCCV010000080.1:0-17470 GCF_057473825.1 Aliterella sp. E5.1 | reverse complement strand
TAGTCCAGAGTTAATGCCTGTTGAACATATCTGGGAAGATATTCGAGAAAACAACTTTTATAATCAAGCCTTTTCCTCCCTTGAACAAGTAGAAGATGTACTTTGCCAAGGCTTACTTGAACTTTCTTCTAATAGTGAGCGCCTGCGCTCTATGACTTTCTTTCCTCACCTTCAATTACTACCTCTGATCGCAACTTAGTATCAGAAGGGGGATGCGATCGCATCCCCCTTCTAACAGCTTGAATTGAATAACACAACCCTAAAACAATATTGCCTTTGGGCATTTTCGGCTTCAACGAGAAATCTCGTTCTCTACCGTTTTACTAGCTAGGGGAAGGATTTTCTGGCACTTCTGGATCGGGCGGCGATACGGGTTGATGCTTCTCCTCTGCGTCTTTTATAGCAACTTCTATTCGTTCCGGATCGGGTGGGTGAGGAGGAACTGCTACCATCGGGGTTTGCTCCTCTTGGGTTAAAGCGGTTTCTACAGCTTGAGAAACTGCTTCTTCTTCTGTCAAGGGTGGTATAACGTCAATAGTTTCTACTACCTCTGTGGGTTCTGGTGGCGCAACTTCTGCGGTAGTTTCTACTACCTCTGTGGGTTCTGGTGTGGGAGTGCGGTTGTCAATGATTTCAACCTTTGCATCGACTGGTGGCTTAGGAGTTGATACAGGTTTAGTTGCCACAGAAGTTTTAGGTGGAGCCGATTTATTTAATACTTGTTGCATTTGGTTTTTTAACCCTTCAAAAACACCAGCAGCCCTTGATGCCACGCCAGGAACAGACTTTGATACTTGTGACACCGTACTTGTAACGGCGGCAGGAGTTGGCAACTCCGTCTGCTGGGCTTTGGGAGTAAGCTTGCGGCGTAACTGCAAAGTTTGACTGATAGACCAACCTAATAAAGCTACACTCGCCGCGTGACCGAGTAATAACCCGCCCGTAATGCGACTTCCATACACCCATAATACGCAAGCGTAGAATAGTCCTACCCCACTCCAGATAAAATCATTTTTGCGGTGTACTTCTGGAAAAAAGAAGGCAGCCATATAAAGTGCCAAGCTACCAAGACCGACTGCTAATGCCAGAACGTATGCCAGCATAATTGTGGGTACTCCTTACAATGTCAAACTAGATATCTCAATTCTGCAAGAGAATTGTTGAACTAGATACAAATAAAAATTATTTTGATGTTTAAAAATAGAAAGCAGAGGCTGAACATCTCTCTTTTTTTGGCTATTGCTAAGCTTTTAGTTACTTTTTTCTGATTTTTAATTTCTTCAGCAGTAAAGAACTGATAAAATCCGGCTACCCTAAAAAGGAATCAACGCATATTGAACGTATAGTGCATTAACCCATTAAATTTATGGCACAACAAAGTTTTGGCGTAATTGGTCTAGCAGTTATGGGTGAAAACCTAGCGCTAAATGTCGAGCGTAATGGCTTCCCGATTTCTGTTTACAATCGTACTCCCGAAAAGACCGATGCTTTTATGCACACGCGGGCGGAAGGCAAAAATATCCATGCTGCCTACTCAATTAAGGATTTTGTCGATTCTTTAGAGCGTCCGCGCAAAATCTTAATTATGGTCAAAGCAGGTGCGCCAGTAGATAATGTCATCAACGAGCTTAAACCTCTGCTTGATGACGGTGACATCATTATTGACGGCGGCAACTCTTTGTACGATGACACTGCCCGCCGTACCCGCGAACTCGAACCCCTGGGCTTTAGATTTATTGGCATGGGTGTCAGTGGTGGCGAAGAAGGGGCTTTAAATGGTCCTAGCATGATGCCTGGAGGCACGAAAAGCTCTTACGAGTACTTAGAGCCAATTTTGACTAAAATCGCCGCTCAGGTAGAGGACGGTCCTTGTGTAACTTATATTGGTCCTGGTGGCGCTGGTCACTACGTCAAAATGGTCCACAACGGCATTGAATACGGCGATATGCAACTAATCGCTGAAGCTTACGATCTATTGAAAAATACTTTAGGTCTTAATCATCAGCAATTGCATGAGATTTTTGCAGAATGGAATAAAACAGACGAACTCAATTCATTTCTAATTGAGATTACTGCCGATATCTTTAGATATATCGATCCCGATACAAATCAACCTTTGGTAGATTTGATTATGGATGCCGCCGGACAAAAAGGTACAGGGCGCTGGACAGTACAAAGTGCTTTGGAGCTTGGGGTATGTATCCCGACGATGACGGCGGCGGTTAATGCCCGAATCATGTCCTCTTACAAAAAAGAGCGGGTATCAGCTTCGCAAATTTTGACAGGTCCCACAGGCAAGTATGAGGGAGACTCGAAGGCTTTTATCAATGCCATCCGCGATGCTCTCTACTGCTCGAAAATCTGTTCTTACGCTCAAGGGATGGCACTATTAGGTACGGCATCAAAGGAATATTCCTACAGTCTCAATTTGAGCGAAATGGCACGAATTTGGAAAGGTGGCTGTATTATTCGAGCCGGGTTTTTGGGTAAAATTCAAAGTGCTTTTATTGAAAACCCCGCCCTACCTAACTTATTACTGGCTCCAGAATTTAGACAGACAGTTTTGGATAGACAAACCGCTTGGCGGGAAGTGTTATCATCGGCAGCAAAATTAGGGATTCCTGTCCCAGCTTTTAGCGCTTCATTAGACTATTTTGATAGCTACAGACGCGATCGCTTGCCGCAAAATCTCACTCAAGCTCAACGGGATTACTTTGGCGCTCACACCTACGAGCGGACAGATAAAGAGGGCTTTTTCCATACAGAATGGACACAATTCTCTGAGCAGTCAGTACAAACTTCAACCCCAGAGCCGATGCAAGCCGAGCAACCCACAACACCACCTACCAAGGTCTAGGGTTCTTATTGTAGAGGCGTTGCAAGCAACGTCTCTACAATTGGGGATACCAAATAGCTTCAATTGTTTGGGCGATCGCCTCTGCGTCCCCCGTATTATCTAATAGGACTGTGACGTGTCCTAATTTTCTGCCGGGGCGCGAAGCTTTTTTGTCGTACCAATACACGTAGGTTTGAGGTAAAGCTGCTAATTGCTGGCGCTTGACTAAATAATCATTTTCAGCGTCTTCGTAACCTAATAAGTTCACCATTACCGCCCCAGGGGAACGTAAAGTAGTGCCACTCAAGGGCAGAGCGCAAACCGCGCGTAAATGTTGCTCAAATTGGGAAACTTCGCAAGCATCCAAGGTAAAATGCCCGGAATTGTGGGTGCGCGGGGCAATTTCATTTACTAATACTTGGCGATCGCACTTTAAAAATAGCTCAATGCCAAATATACCCACTGCTTGGAGGTTATTAAGCAAGCTATGGGCGATTTCCTGAATTTGGGTAGTAAGTTCTGGGCTAATATCGGCTGGAGCGACAACGCGATGGCAAACTTGGTTTTTTTGTTGAGTTTCAACCACCGGGTAAGTAACAATTTCACCACTGGGCGATCGCGCGGCAATTATGGCTAATTCTTTTTCAAAGGGGACAAATTCTTCAACTAAAAACGATGTTTTTTTGCCTGTACTGGCTAGATGCTGCAAACTAGCAGCGTCTTGAATAATAAACGTACCTTGCCCATCGTAGCCGTGGCGACGAGATTTTAATACTAAAGGAAATTGCTGAGGGACGGAAGTGTCTTCTAAAGTGGCAAATTTGGGTACTGGTAAGCCGATTTGTTGCAAATAACAGCGCTGGTGGTATTTATCTAACAAAGGCGACAAAACTTGTAAACCTGGACGAAAACATACACCTTGCTCGGCTAAGGGTGCTAAAGCTTGTAAATCTACAAACTCATTTTCAAAGGTAACGACATCGCAGCGCGTCGCCAACGTCGCCGTAGCTGTAGCATCGTCTACGGCGGCAAAAATCGTCTCGGAGGCGATCGCCACTGCCGGATCGTCGTGGTTTGGCGTTTGCACTACTAATTCTACGCCTAGCTTCTCGGCGGCGCTTGCCATCATCAGCGCCAGTTGTCCCCCACCAATTACACCAACGCGCTTTATCGACATCCTAAAGAGTAACGAGTTTCAATACCAGTTTTTGGATTTATACCACTTGCCTTCGCGCACAATTCTTTGATTTGCGCCCGATCTAAAATTGCATCGGTAAAATCAGCATTATTAATATTAACATCATCAAAAATCGCCCTTAGTAGCAGTGCTTCGGTTAAAACCGCATCGCCTAGATCGGCTTTAGTTAAGTTTACTTGATCGACCATCGCATTACTCAAATCTGCACCGTGCAAAGAAGCCCCAGTCATCACCGATGCGCTAAAAACTGCCCCGCGCAAGTCTGCATTAGAGAAATTAGCAAGTTCCATATTGGCATTAGAAAACTCCGCCGCTCTTAAAGTTTGACCGGAAAAATCCCGCGATTTTAATTGAGCGTTACTAAAAGATAAAGGTGGCGGATAATCTGTCGCCTGGGCTGGCATTGCCCCGAAAAAAAGAACTAATATCAAAATAGAGCCGATAAGTTGCCGCCACATAGAAAATTTTAACGATTGAGGTGGGAATGCTGCTTTTAAGCTTACAAGAGTTTTCGAGCCAATTTGAGAGAGAAAAATTAAATGCCAGAATTTTTGATTACTTGGTTGATTGCAGCAGTCGCTTTGATGATTACAGCTTATATAGTTCCAGGCTTTTTTGTTGCCAATATTATTAGTGCGGCGATCGCATCGGTTATCTTGGGATTGGTCAATGCCATTATTAAGCCTCTATTAGTCGTTTTAACTCTACCCCTAACCCTGCTAACTTTTGGCTTGTTTTTGTTTGTCATCAACGCGATCGTGATTTGGCTGGCAGGCTTGCTAACCCCTGGTTTTGTCGTCCAAGGGTTTTTACCAGCATTAATTGGCTCCATTGTTTTAACTCTAATTACTAGCGGGTTAACGCTATTGGTGGGAAGGAAAAGTTGAATTATCAAATCTAAGATAACTAAGAAGCTTTCATTTCTCAATTTTTGTTCGAGTCCCCACTTCTTGCCAAGCAAAGATCAAAACAAAATAAAACTACGAGCTTTCAACCAAAACAGAAGTTTCGATACTTGCTAGTTCCAAAGTTAAGTTTGCCCAAAACCAACTCATCAATTAGACATATTTTTCAATAGATATGTCATACACAGCTATTTTTATTAGTTTTGTGTTATTCAAAATAAGGCTATAGAGTGAGATCTTAAACATTTTTATAGCCTGGTAAAATCCTTGCTATACTTTAGTAATTGTAATTAATAAATAGCGCTGATAAATTAGAGAAATTTACAAGGGGTATATACAGTACATTAATATGTGATTTTTTTGTATTTATTAATACAAATATTTAGAATAAACGTCAGCTTGAGAATATACTTTGAGGAAGATGTACGAATAAAAAATATGACCTATCGTGGCTTATTAAGAAGATGGAATTAAATTACAAACAATCAAAAATGATTTGTTACATCCCAAGAGTAATTGAAATATCAATACAGTTACTTAATATTTCACGAGCAAATAAATGGAAATAATATATTAGTTGCCATTAAATAAAATTGATATTAATAGAAGGAATACCAATGAAAGTAGTTTTGTTTTGTGGTGGATTGGGAACTAGATTAAAAGATTTTTCTGAAGCTATACCTAAGCCATTAGTTAATATTGGGTATAGACCGATACTTTGGCACGTAATGAAATATTACGCACACTACGGACACAAAGATTTTATTTTGTGCTTAGGTTACAAAGCTGACCTAATTAAAAATTATTTTTTAAACTATAACGAATGTATTTCCAATGATTTTACTTTAATCGATGGAGGAAAAAACTTAAAATTATTAAGTAGCGATATCCATGATTGGAATATTACTTGTGTTGATACCGGACTGCATTCAAATATTGGACAAAGGTTGAAAGCTGTTCAGAAGTATTTAGAAAATGAAGACGTTTTTTTGGCAAACTATAGCGATGGACTTACAGATTTAGATTTGTCAGAAGCTATAAACAATTTTTACATTACCGACAAAACAGCGAGTTTTTTAAGTGTTAGACCATCGCAAACATTTCACTTAATTTCTGCCCAACAAAACGGAATAGTAACTGAAATTAAAGATGTAAATCAAGCTAATATTAGGATTAATGGAGGATACTTTATTTTTAAAAACCAAATATTTGATTACATCAAAGAAAAAGAAGAATTGGTATACGAACCATTTCAGAGATTAATTAATATAGAGGAGCTTTATGCCTACGAATATAACGGGTTCTGGGCTTGTATGGATACCTTTAAAGATAAGCAGCAGTTAGAAGATATGTTTGCTTTAGGTAATGCTCCTTGGGAAATATGGAAACATAATGAAAAGCTGATACCACTTAGTCTGAGCCACCAAGTTATCTAAAAAATTGGTAGTTGTTTAGATTGGGGCTTGCGGTTATAAAACAGCTTTGCCCTTTTGATGTCAAGCTTGTAATTAGTATGTATGCTCAATTTAAAATTAGCTGAAAAGCCAGATTTAGCTTACAAAGTATTATGTCTAGGCGCTCATAGTGATGATATAGAAATTGGTTGCGGAGGTACAGTTTTAAAGTTAATAGAAAAGTACCCAAATAGTATATTTTACTGGGTAGTTTTTAGTTCAAACCAGCAAAGAGAGAAAGAAGCTATTGGCAGTGGAAACAATTTTTTAGCCGGGATTGAAGACAAGAAAATTATAGTTAAAAATTTTCGAGATGGGTTTTTGCCGTTTATAGCGATGGAAGTTAAAGAAGCTTTTGAGCAACTAAAACAAGAATTCAATCCCGACCTGATATTGACTCATTATCGTCATGATGCTCATCAAGATCATCGCCTGATTTCTGAGTTGACATGGAATACATTTAGAAATCATCTGGTTTTAGAGTATGAAATTCCTAAGTATGATGGAGACTTGGGCAATCCAAATTTTTTTGTGCCTTTAGAAACTTCTATTTGCCAACAAAAGATTAAGTATCTAATTGATAGCTTTCCATCCCAAAAAGATAAACTATGGTTTAATGAGGAAACTTTTTTGTCAATTTTAAGAATCCGGGGTATGGAATCAAATGCACCGGATAAATATGCTGAAGCTTTTTATGTCCGTAAAATGATCTTCTAAAAAAATTGCCAAAAGTCCCCGCTTTTGGCAAACAGCAACAAAACAAAAATTATTGGCTCAACTTGCATTATTGGGCTGCTGACTAGAAAGTAAGGGAGAAGTTGCACTTAACTTTAATTCAGGACAATCGCCTTCTACCTGCTGACAATTCCACTCATTGCGAAATAACAACACTGGTCGTCCCAAGCTATCTTTGACGGTGACTGTATTAAACAATCGTCCGGCTTTTTCTAATGCTTCCCAACCTGCCGTTACCCACCGAGCTACAGTGTAAGGTAACAAATCTAACAGTGTCTCTACACCGTATTCTTGCAGCAAGCGGAACTGTACAACCTCAAATTGTAGTTGTCCTACCGCCGCTAAGATTGGTTCGCGTTTCATTTCATCGGCGGAGTACATAATTTGTACTGCTCCTTCTTCTCGCAATTCAGAAACACCTTTTAAAAATTGCTTAAATTTGGAAGGGTTAGGGTTTCGCAAACTTGCAAATATTTCGGGTGAAAAACTAGGAATACCTTCGTACTCTATTTTTTGCCCGTTATAAATTGTATCGCCGATCGCAAATACCCCAGGGTTATTTAAACCAATCACATCGCCAGGGTAAGCATAATCTATAGATTCGCGATCTTGAGCAAATAATTTTTGCGGACGAGACAAGCGGATCGTCTTACCAGTACGGGAATGACTCACCGTCATGTCTTTTTCAAACTTACCCGTACAGACGCGAATAAATGCTACGCGATCGCGGTGTTTGGGGTCCATATTTGCTTGGAGTTTGAATACAAACCCCGAAAACTCTGGATATGTAGGCTGCATTTCCCCAAGATTGCTATTACGGGCGCCAGGTTTGAGCGCGTAGTCAAGGAAAGTATCTAAAAATAGCTCTACCCCGAAGTTTGTCATGGCGCTACCAAAGAATACTGGAGTCATTTTTCCTTGGTGGACTAAATCGCTATCTAGCTCTGGTCCGATGCCTTCTATAAGCTCTAGATCGTCTTTAAATTGATGATACAAGTCTCGATCTAGCAACTGTTCAATGCGTGGATCGCCCAAATCTACAACGGTGCTAACAGCTTCGCGGCTACCATGAGCGCTACGTTCAAATAAATGAATTTGTTGATTCCGGCGGTCAAAGACACCTTTAAAGCGATCGCCTGTGCCAATGGGCCAGTTTACAGCGTAGGTCTGCAAGCCTAATTCTTGCTCAATTTCGTCTAATAGTTCAAGTGGCTCTCGTCCAGGGCGATCGAGCTTATTTACAAAGGTAAAAATCGGCAACTTTCGCATCTTACAAACTTCAAACAACTTGCGCGTTTGTGGCTCTAAGCCTTTGGCTGCGTCAATCAGCATGACGGCGTTATCTGCCGCCGCTAGAGTGCGATAAGTATCTTCACTAAAGTCTTGGTGTCCGGGAGTATCGAGCAGATTGATTTGACAATTGTGATACTCAAATTGCAACACTGTGGAAGTGATGGAAATACCCCGTTGCTGTTCCATCGCCATCCAGTCGGACGTAGCTTTACGCTGCGCTCGGCGGGCTTTTACGGCTCCTGCTTCGTGAATTGCGCCTCCGTACAGCAGGAGCTTTTCTGTGAGCGTAGTTTTACCAGCATCGGGGTGAGAAATAATTGCAAAATTGCGTCGATGCTCAACGGCTGTTTGCAATTCCGCCTCAAGGTCAGTGGATATCATGAAGTTTAGCTAGTAGGATGTTACAGGAATCAAAAATTACAGTAAAAACGAGAATGAGCTTATTTTTCGGTAACAATCGGTAATATAGGTTGAAAACCAGAAAAAACTTATTTTAAAGAGGTCATTATTATTATGTACGATGCAGATCAGCGAAAACTACTTTCAGCCCTAGCTCATGGTTCAATATTTTTTAGCGCTGCATTAGTATCTGTAGGCATACCGATCGCCATAATGCTAGTGTCTACCGATCCTGTGGTCAAAGAGAACGCCAAAGAAGCTATCAATTTCCATTTTAACGTCTGGCTTTACGGAGTTGTAGTTGGAATCTTGACCTTTATTAGTTTTGGTTTATTTGGGTTTATACTATTCCCAATTTATTTTGTTTTTCATTGGGGACTCGCAGCTTTTGCTGTTTACCAAACTTTGACTAATTTTGATGTCGCATTCCGCTATCCCTTTATTTTCCGTCTCTTGTAATTTAGTAAAATGCGATCGCCTCTTTGAGTATGCTGCTACAATAGAGTGATCGCATTTCTCAACAGAAAATATATGAATATTGATAATTGCGATCGCTTCTTAGTAACAAAAATCTCGTCAGGGTACGAGCTACCAGCCGACGAACCTGATTTTAAGAGAATAATCGAAGCTGCTCGACGAGGAATGAAAAAGTATCGAAATGCTTTGGTTGAGTTGGCTAAATAACGAAGCCTCCTTGACTGTCTAATTGATATGACTTATTTTTTCTCTGGGTGCAATGAATAATTTTTGACCTGAATTGCATCGCGTACTCAGTCAAATAGTTTTTTGGGCATTGTTTCACGGGAAAATATATAAATAATTTTACTGTTTTATCTGTAATCAATAGCTATACGGAAAATACCTACTTTGGTATGAAAATATATAGAAAATTTCAGAATATCTCTTCGCTTCAGGGTAATATACCGAAAATTCATCTATCACTAGAGTTATACACCTACCTTGGTGAGGACGATAATTTCAGTTTATCTGTAGGTGTTCGGGGTTGATTTGAGCGCTCGGCGGGGGTAATTGCGGAGTAAGGGTAGCTTAATTAAATCGTTATACTGCTAGTTCTTAATGGTGTCGCGCCTAATCTGAGACTAATGCTATATGGTAAATTTTGGCTTAAATATGAGTGGTTTGATTGGGCTAGTGCAGATACTAGGAGGTTTGGGATATTTTGCTTTATCTGTAGGACAGGTAGTTATTGCAGCAAGGTCAAGTAATGCTAGTAATATAGCTCTTCGATTATTACAACTGATGCTTGGACCATTTATCCTATTTCTATCTGGGGTAATAGTCTTGATTCAGGGATGGCGACTTGATCCTATTTTGCAATTTCAGAATCTTTTATTAACTGTGTTAGTTTTTTACCTTATTGTTCGAGATTTGAACAGATAGTCCTGAGTTATTCAAGTTCAGATTAATAGGTAAAAATAAAGGAAATAACCACAGGCGAAGTTCTTGATCTCTCCACTTAGCAATGCAAATGCAGCCCACAGACGAGAGTTGGTTGTGCTAAGTTCGGTTATGTTTGCTGCCGCTCACCTTTGCCGTTATCAAGGATATTTAGCAAGACATGATCGCATCCCCCAAAAAACAGTTAATTAATTTGCTCAAATTGCTCAATTAACTGCTCGGCAATTCTACGCGCTGCACCAGGTTTTCCCATTCTCCTATAACCATTTTCGGCAATTTTTGCTAAACGATCGCTGTCGCCTAATAAAGATTTTACCGCTTCTCCTGTTTGGTTTGGATGCGCTAATAAAATTATTGACGAACCCAAGTGACGGCTTTGGGCTTCGGCGAAAGCATAGGTAAACTGAGGTCCCTTTCCTGGAAATGCGATCGCGCTTTTGCCAAGTCCGACAAATTGCTCGGTGGCTGTCCCCGCCATGGCGATCGCAATTTCGGCTTTATCCAAACACTCATTGTAGGCAGTTTGAGTTAAAACAACAGAAGCATTTTTATAAGCAAACGTCCAGTTGTCTAAGGAGCAGAAGCCAGCCTGGACGAGCATTTGAGCTAAAGGCTCTAGATTTACATGACTAGAAATTGCCCCCAAAAATAATAAAGAGCGATTTCTATAAGTTGCTTGCAAACTAGCAATTGCTACTAAAATTTGCTGCCAATTAGCATAAGCTTCCGGCACTCTAGAACCAGGAAGCAAAACAATAGTTACGGAAGCTTCTGAAGATATTTGTAGAGGTTGGACGGGGGTAAGGGCATCCATCATTGGATTACCTAAGTCAAACACTGGAATACGCCATTTTTGCAGCATCTTTGCAGTCAGCTTATCTCTAGGAAAAACAGCACGACATCGAGGATTGCTCATAAAAGCGCGATCCCAAGGCAAGTAAACCGAACTATTTAACTCTAATAAACTAGCAAGGCGATTACTTTGGCGCAAATTGCCTTTCCCATCGCGCACGTAGTATTCTGACTTGGCTGTACCAACAAAAGCATAGTTTGCACCGCTCCACCAAGCAAACAATAGCGGTACGATATCCCCCACAGCTAAAACCATGCCACCACCATCTTTTACCCAAGCCCGTACAGCTTTAATTTGAGTCCAAGTTAGTTGCAACAAACCTCCTTGCAAATCGCGCACCAACTGTCGCCCATCCATGTAAACAAAACCACCAGAAGGCATAGCTTGTACGGAACCAATGACTGGAATCTCGGCGGCATAATACGCCCTACCTTCACCGACTAATGGTAATGCCGAAATACTTATCTCCATCGAGATTTGGCGTAGTTCCTGTAAAATACGCACAGCAATAATATCCTCTCCATGACCATTACTGAGGCAAAGTAATCGAAATTTAGAATTGTTGGGCATCAAAACCGATAAAAGAGGGTTTGGGTTAAATATTACATTTAATCTAAGCTTCTGGAGCGATTAGACCAAACGCGCCCGGTAACAGGCTTCGCATCATACGTTTAATCGAGCAAAAATTTCCCACTAAGTAAGGATGTTTGTAATTAATTTTATGCGTATTTCTCAAACTACAATTGTCACCTTAGCAGTTATTTTTAGCTTGGATTTACGTTTTAAGATGACGGCGGCTACTCCTTTAGGGGAAAGGCTAAGACAGCAAGAAGATAATACTACCCAACAGAACGATGTTTTTATTTTGGTTACGGATGTCCAGGTGACAGGAGTAGGTGAAGAATTACAAGAAATTGTCCGCAAAGCGGCTTCCACTCGTGAGGGGAGCGATACAAGTAATAGCCAACTGCAAGCAGACATCAAAGCCATTTTAGCTACGGGCTTATTTGTAAGCGCGCAAGCAATTACTACCAATAGCCCCGCAGGAGTCAACGTAGTATACGAAGTAGAACCAGTTATTGTAAAAGCTATCCAACTGAGCAATGCTAACGTCCTCCCAGAAAATGTTGCTTTAAACTTGTTTCAACCCCAGCTTGGTAAGGAAATCAGTTTAGAAGCTATCAACCAAAGTCGAGCAGCAATTGACAAGTGGTATGCCAAAAATGGCTATTTAGCAGCAAAAGTATTAGCTATAAATCCTAGCCCTGATGGATTACTAACAGTAGAAGTGGTGGAAGGAACTGTAAGTAGTGTTAGATTCCGTTTTCTCAATCGAGACGGAAATCCTACCAATCGCCAAGGTAAACCCATTAGAAGCCGGACTAACGAAGAATTTTTGCGCCGCGAAGTAAGAGTAAAACCGGGAGATGTGGTAAGAAGTCGCGCTATTGAGCAAGATTTGCGTCAGTTGTATCAACTAGGACTATTTAGAACCGTTAATGTTGCCTTAGTAGAAACCGGGAGACAAGTTGAGGTTATCTACGATGTGACCGAAAAGCCTGCCCGGAGTGTCAGCCCTGGGGCTGGTTATGACGACGATACAGGCATTTATGGCACAATCAACTACCAAGACTTTAATATTAGCGGCATTAATAACTCAGTCGATGTAGACTTGCAATTTAGTCGCCGTGACTTGCAATTTGAAACTTCCTTTACAAGTCCCTACCGCGCCAGCGAACCCAATCGTCCAGGTTATAAAGTTAGTGTATTTCGTCGCCGAGGGACATCGCCGACCTTTGATGGTGATATCGATCTAGCTAATAGGAGCAATCCCCGTGAGGGACGCTATGGCGGTGGTTTTAGCATCAATAAACCAATTAATAATTGGCAAGCATCGTTAGGATTGAACTACAAGCGCACTAGCATTCGCGATCGCGATGGCAATGTTTCCCCCACTGATGAATTAGGCAATGAGCTTTCTTTTAGCGGTACGGGCATTGACGACCTAACAACGGTATCAATTAGCGCGATCAAAGACAAACGCAACGACAGAAGCAACCCGACTCAAGGATCGATTCTTAGTTTGAGTACCGAGCAATCAATTCCCATCGGTCAAGGCGATATTACAATGAATCGGCTCCAAGCAAACTATATTCAATACTTTCCGGTGCAATTAATCGGAAAAAGAAATATCGAAGTAATAGCTTTCAATCTCCAAGGGGGAACTATTATTGGCGATATACCACCCTATGAAGCTTTCAATTTAGGTGGGCTTGATTCGGTTCGGGCATACGGTTCGTCAGAAGTCGGTAGCGGACGCTCTTATCTCTTAGCTTCAGCAGAGTACCGCTTTCCAATTATTCAGCCCGTAGGCGGAGTACTATTTGCCGATTTTGCAACAGATTTGGGTTCCGGCGACACGGTGTTGGGAGAACCTGCGGTAGTGCGAGGGAAGCCGGGGACGGGCTTTTCTTATGGTGTAGGTGTACGGGTAGAGTCGCCAGTGGGGTTATTACGGGCAGACTTTGGTATCAACATCAGGGGCGAAAGTCAGGTGCAGTTTGGAATTGGACAAAGGTTTTAGCGGCTAATCTGCGATCAGGATAAAATGCAGAGAGCGTAGAATTGATGTTCACTCGTCACAAAACATGATAGCTGGTAAAACATTGCAGGGCGGAAAATACACCTTAGAACAAGAACTAGGACGCGGTGGTTTTGGGATTACGTTCAAAGCTACTCATCGCTACCTAAATCAAGTGGTTGTGATTAAAACCCTGAATGACACCCTGCGGCGCGAGGCGCAATTTGCTAAGTTTCAAAGCCAGTTTCAAGATGAAGCGCGGAGATTAGCGGCTTGCGTCCACCCGAATATTGTCCGAGTCAGTGACTTTTTTATTGAAGACGGATTGCCCTACATGGTGATGGATTATATTCCAGGGGCAACTTTAGACTTGGTAGTATTTCCCGATCAACCACTTCCTGAAGCAAGGGCAATTCAGTACATCCGACAAATTGGCGCAGCTTTGCAAGTAGTGCATCAAAATAATTTGCTGCATCGAGATATCAAGCCGCAAAATATCATTCTGCGTCAAGGTACAGAGGAAGTCGTATTAATTGATTTTGGCATTGCGCGAGAATTTACTCCAGGTTCCACGCAGACGCATACAGGAATGGTTTCGGAAGGTTATGCACCGATCGAACAGTATCTTTACCAAGCCCCCCGCACCCCGGCGACGGATGTTTACGGTTTAGCTGCAACTATGTATGCGTTACTCACGGCGCGAGTTCCCGTGGCGGCAAGTTTGCGCGATCGCATTCCCATGCCTGCTCCTATTGACTTGCAACCCCAATTAAGTAAGTCCGTAAGTCAAGCTGTAATGCGCGGTATGGCGGTAGAAGCGCGGTTTCGTCCTGCCACTATCTCCGAATGGCTGGGGCTGCTTCCTGCCGCTACTAGGTCTATTCCTGTGGTTCCCGCGAAGACATTAGCAACAGTTGCTTTAATTCCCCAACACCATAAAAAGCCCGCTCGCGTAGCACCTCCTCCTAGGGCAATTCCTGCGGTTAGAAAACGCTCCTTCCCCTGGTTGCCGATTGTTGGAGGGGTGACTTTAGCAGCAATTTCTGGGGTGGTTTTAAGTGGGGTTTTGTCTAACTATTTGCAGCAACCTAACTCTGTACCCGTTGTAACGCCAGTACCAGAAGTTTCAGAGACGACCCCGCCCCAAGTAGAAGCTAGTCCTACACCAATTTTAAGGAGAACACCGGAGGGCAGGCAGGAAACAACTGAAGATTCTCTACCCCCCATCACCGATCCTGCTCCCGAAGTTACCGATTCGCCCATTCCTAGCGATACTTCATCGCCTTCATTACGGGAACAATTGCGTGAATTACGCCGCCAGAGATCGCAATCACCCGTAGAATCTCCCTCACCCGTAGAATCTCCTTCTCCTACTGGTGAGGTTCCTGATGTAGTTGTACCTACAGAAGTTATCCCGCCATCTCCTGATCCAGCAATAGGAGAAGACTTAGAGAATGATGATTTTGGAGAGCAAAAACCAGGCAAGGAAAAAAAGCGAAAACGTAAAAATCGAGACGATTAGATGAAGTCAGCTATTCATCTTGAGTAAAATAGCGATCCAAGAAATTGAGGGCATGGTTGCGGAGTTCGTAGTATTCTTTTGAGTTTCGCATTGAGGCGCGATCGCGTGGATGGTCAAAGGGTACTTCTAAGATTTCACCAATGGTTGCGGCGAGACCATTGGTCATGAGGACAATGCGATCGCTCATATATAGCGGTTCGCACTTGAGTGCAGTACACCTTAAGCATGACCTCACAGTAATTAAATCCTAAAGCTGTACTTTATCGGAATGAGAACTGCTGTAAATTGCTTCATCAACATCGTGGGTAATCATCATCACTGCTTGGCGGTGGTTTTCCCAAATATTTAATACTTGGCGCTGCAATTTGCCGCGAGTTAAAGCATCCAATGCCCCAAATGGTTCGTCCATTAATAACATTTTGGGACGAGTTGCAAGCGCTCTCGCAATTCCCACTCTTTGTTTCATCCCGCCGGATATTTCATCGGGGTATTTGTCCGCCGCCGCGTTCAAATTCACCATCGCAATATGTTCGTTAACGATGCTGATTTTTTCGGGACGGGTGGCATTTTTTAATACTTCATCTACGGCTAATCTAATGTTTTCTCGCACTGTTAGCCAAGGTAGTAGCGAGTAGTGTTGAAATACCATCATGCGTTCCGCCCCTGGTTTGCGAATGGCTTTCCCCTCTAGAGTTACTAGACCAGAAGTTGCTTTTTCAAGTCCAGCAACAATTTTTAGTAGTGTTGACTTGCCGCAGCCAGAATGACCAATTAATGAGATAAATTCATTCTCTTTGATAGTTAAATTAATTCCATTTAAAACTACAGTTTCTTTGCCATCGGGGGCAGGATAAGACTTAATTAGATTTTCTACTACTAGAAATTCTCCAGTATCAAAACTAGATGCTTCGCTATTTTTCATAGATGATAATTGGCTCATATTTCCCTCCAAATAATAATTTGTCAGCAATCCTAGGAAAAAAAGAAAGATTTAGGGCGATTGGCACGGATTTCAAAACTATTTAGATAACCTACTGGATCGCTAAAATCAAAGGCTTTGTTGTCAATAAATAATTCAGCGCTTTCAACTTTATAGTCGGCTTGGGGGCATTCTATGCCCATTTCCTCGGCAATTTCGCGGTAAAGGTCGGTTCTCCAAGCTTTACGGGCTACAGCTTCGGCATCGCTGGGAAATTCGGGGATTTGCCCCCAACGCGCCGCTTGAGTCATTAGCCAAATACTTTCTGATTGCCACAAAAAAGTAGAATGATCGCCAGGGATTTTAGCTAAATTGTCGGGCAAGTCGAAGAAAATAGTTGTATCAGGCGATCGCACTGTCCGATCTTTGCCATCAAAGCCACCATAATTGTAATCTCCCACAATTGCCGCGCTGGTTAATGTTGGTTTAGCCCCGGTGTAAGACTTTTGAGCGATAATTTTTGCTACTTCGGGGCGGTTTTGGGGCTTGCTGCAATATTGACAAGCTTCAATCATTGCCTTGACTAAAGAGCGATAAGTTTTTGGGTTTTCGTCAATAAAAGACTCCATTACTGCTAGTAGCCTATCTGGGTGTCCTTGCCAAATTTCCTTTCCTTGGGCAAAAGTAAACCCAATCCCCTCATTACCGCTAATTGCCCGCGTATTCCAAGGTTCGGCTACCATATACGCTTGCATCGCCCCAATTCGCATATTTACTAGCATCTGCGGCGGTGGCACAATAATTACCCGAAATTCTTGAAAAGGATCGATTCCGGCGGCGGCGGATAGATAACGGACAAAATACTCGTAAATAGCCGAACTCAGCACTACCGCCCAAACTCTTTCTGCGGCGGGAATACTATCAAAATAGCGGCGAAAATCTCGTCCAAAATCCTCCAAGTTGCCGTTATATTCTCGCCAAGGACGCAATCCTGATTCCCACATTGCTTTATTCATCGTTAAAGCGTTGCCGTGGCGATAGAATAGTCATTGCCGCGCACAATGGGGCTTGCATCGCGCCTTCTGCGCCATCTCTAGCATTAGTTACTGCCCCACACACAACAGGAGAAGCGTCCAAACGTCCGAAAATTATTCCATCGCGGGATGTCCCCCAACTATAGCAATCCTGAATCATATGTGAAAATAGAGGAGTTAAGAATATACTTGAAGATAGATGTTGTTAAAGAACAGTCAAGTGGAAATAACAGCTCTGAGCGATTTCATCGATAGCAAGCGCGATCCCAGAGAACTAAAACGGGCGTTAGCAGTTCAAATGGTGATACAGAAGTATTCCTAT
>NZ_JBYCCV010000079.1:0-18166 GCF_057473825.1 Aliterella sp. E5.1 | reverse complement strand
TGGATGTTACCCAGCTACAGAATCGTTCCCATACGTTGGCGCTTTCGCGTCTTTGTAAGGTTGTTGTCATTGTTTTATAAGTGCTTGATTTTTGGATAATCGGAAGCTTTTGCCTCCTTGAATTCAAGATTAATGCTTTTATTTAGTTTTGTAAATCCTCTCTAAGTTAAGTTATGTTATGAGAGCAATCAGTTCTCCTGATGACACTCAACCTGGGGGCCAAGTCATTTGTCGGCCCCCCAAAATGTGTAAATGAATGTGGGAAACCGTTTGACCGCCATCATCACCAGTATTAATGACTAAACGGTAGCCATTAGTAAGCCCCGCAGTGAGAGCAATCTGTTGAGCCGTCAGTAGCAAGTGACCCATTAAGTTTTGGTCTTGGGGTCTAGTTTCAGCCAAAGACTTAATCGGCTGCTTGGGAATTAATAAAATGTGGACGGGTGCTTGAGGATGAATATCTTTGAATGCGATCGCTAAGTCATCTTCATAAACAATATCTGCGGGTATTTCCCGACGAATAATTTTACTAAAAATTGTCTCTGTAGTTTCACTCATGCAGATTCACTGGTATTTCTGCTAGAGATTCTAAATGGTTATTGCGATGAAATAAATAAATGTTAGCCAGAGTATGGAGTGCCGCGATTGTGGGGATTGATGCCGTCAAAGTAGGCGTAGAGGTTGATGTATCGGGTGGCTTGCCAGGAATTGTCCTGGTTGGGCTACCAGATACCGCCGTCCAAGAATCCCGCGAAAGAGTAAAAGCCGCGATGAAAAATGCTGGTTATGCTTTTCCCCTGAGAAAAATAATCATTAACTTGACCCCGGCGGATTTACGCAAAGAAGGACCGAGCTTTGACTTGCCGATTAGTGTAGGGATCATGGCAGCTTCAGAGCAGGTGAGCGCTCAGTTATTGGGAGATCATTTATTTTTGGGTGAAGTTTCTCTCGATGGGACGCTGCGCCCAGTGGCAGGAGTTTTGCCAATTGCGGCGGCGGCAAAAAAATTAGGCATCACAAGCTTAGTTGTACCTTTTGACAATGCTCAAGAAGCGGCGGTAGTTGCAGGGCTGGATGTATATGGGTTTAAATATTTGTCGGAAGTAGCGACTTTCTTAAATCAACCAGAGCTTTATTCCCCAATAAAACTAGATGAAACAGAGTTGGCTACATCGCTTGTAAACAGCGCCGACTTAAAAGATGTCAAAGGACAATCTCATGCCCGGAGAGCCTTAGAAATAGCGGCGGCGGGAGGACATAATTTGATTTTTGTTGGACCTCCTGGTAGTGGCAAAACTATGTTAGCTAGGCGCTTACCAGGAATTTTGCCGCCATTAAGTTTTGCAGAATCACTAGAAGTGACTCAAGTTCATTCGGTGGCTGGACTATTAAAAAATCGCGGCTTATTAGTGCGCGATCGCCCGTTTCGCAGCCCGCACCACTCCGCCTCTGGTCCAGCTTTGGTTGGTGGCGGTAGTTTTCCGCGTCCTGGGGAAATATCTTTAGCTCATAGAGGCATACTTTTTCTAGACGAACTTACAGAATTTAAGCGCGACGTGTTGGAATTTTTGCGTCAGCCTTTAGAAGATGGCTATGTAACCGTGTCGCGGACTCGTCAAACGGTGATGTTTCCAGCGCAATTTACCCTAATTGCCAGCACTAACCCTTGTCCTTGCGGCTATTTTGGCGACTCGATTCAAGCTTGTAGTTGTTCGCCCAGGCAAAGAGAACATTATTGGGCGAAGCTTTCGGGCCCATTGATGGACAGAATCGATCTGCAAGTTGCTGTTAATCGGTTAAAGCCAGAAGAAATTACTACCCAGCCCAAAGGGGAAGCTTCCGAACCCGTCCGCCTGCGGGTCAAGCAAGCCCGCGATCGCGCCTGCAATCGTTTTCAAGCTGAAACTATCCTTTGCAATGCAGCTATGGAAAGCCGTCATTTGCAGCAGTGGTGCGCCCTTGACGATTCTAGCCGCAATTTATTAGAAGTAGCGATTCGTAAACTAGGACTATCTGCTAGAGCAAGCGATCGCATACTTAAAGTAGCAAGAACTATTGCAGACTTGGCTGGGGAAGAAAATCTACTAGCAAGTCACGTTGCAGAGGCTGTTCAATACCGGACTATAGACCGAATGCAATAACTATTTGTTGTTCAATCGGCAGATGCGCTTATCCATAAATTTACCTTGACAGCTATCCAATGAAACCAATAATTTTGACCTTAATTACGATTGTTTCTGGATTATTGGCAACTTCTGTGACTGCAAGTCCAATAGTTCGCCAATCTTCGGTTAGTTATGCCCAATCGACGATCGCGCGATCGCCTTGGCAGCAGTTTTCTTCTAAAGTAGGTAACTTCGCTGTTTCCATGCCTGGGGTTCCTACGGAGGAATCAGAAACCGATACAGATGGCTTCGTTACTCATAATTTTACGTTGGTTAATGGCGAGACTGTTTATTTAGTTACTTACTCTGACTTGGCAAAGGAAGTTACTCAAGTAAAACCTGGAGAGATTTTTGATGCGGTGTGCGAAGGTTATGCCGCCGATGGCGATAAGTTGGTTAACCAGCGTGAAATTGAACTAGATGGATACTTTGGCAGAACTGTAGAATTAAAAGCTACTAATGGCATAAACGGAAAAGCTAGTATGTACTTGGTCGGCAATCGCTTGTATCAATTACTGCTTATTAGTCCTAACTTAGAGAACGGAGAACAGTTTTTTGACTCTTTTCAAGTCACTGAGAAAAAAGGTAAGTAATTTCTATATACCTTTTGGAGCCAATTTTTGGATAGATAATTTAGATTGCAGGATCGTACATTGCATACATCGCGTCCAACAAAACTGTAAAATATGACAGTTGTATTCTGTGGCGGACGAGTGATTGAGCGTTATACTTTGCCTGAAATGGGCGACCTTTGGACAGAAAATTATAAACTTAAAACTTGGCTGCAAGTAGAAATAGCTGTTTGTGAAGCTCAGGCGGAACTAGGTTATATTCCGATCGAAGCCGTAGAGGAAATCAAGCAAAAGGCAAATTTTGACCCTAAGCGAGTCTTAGAGATTGAAACTGAAGTCCGCCACGATATGATTGCCTTTTTGACTAATGTCAATGAATATGTAGGCGACGCGGGACGTTATATACATTTGGGGTTAACGAGTTCCGATATCTTAGATACGGCTTTGGCGCTGCAATTAGTAGCAAGTTTAGACTTATTGCTAGTAAAGATCGAAGAATTAATCGCTGCTATTAGAACCCAAGCAACGCAGCATCGTTATACGATTATGATTGGCAGATCCCACGGGATTCATGCCGAACCAATTACTTTTGGGTTTAAATTAGCTGGCTGGTTGGCGGAAGTATTGCGCAGTCAAGAGCGGTTAATCAATTTGCGCCAGCACATCGCTGTAGGCAAAATCTCTGGGGCGGTAGGAACTTACGCTAATGTTGAGCCAAAAATCGAAGCAATAGCCTGTCAAAAGTTAGGACTGCAACCAGATACCGCTTCGACTCAGGTAATCTCGCGCGATCGCCATGCGGACTACGTGCAACAATTAGCTTTACTCGGATCTTCTCTAGAACGATTTGCTGTAGAAATTCGTAACTTGCAAAGAACTGATGTTCTGGAAGTCGAAGAATTTTTTGCCAAAGGTCAAAAAGGCTCCTCAGCGATGCCTCACAAGCGCAACCCCATCCGTTCTGAGCGGTTGACAGGACTGGCGCGAATCTTGCGGGGTAATGCCGTTGCAGCCCTAGAAAACGTCGCTCTCTGGCACGAGCGAGATATTTCTCATAGCGCCGTTGAACGAGTTATTTTCCCTGATACCTGCATCTTGACTCATTTCATGATTTCTGAAGCCACCGATTTAATTAAAAATTTGTTGGTTTATCCTCAAAATATGGAACGTAACATGAATTGTTACGGAGGTGTAGTATTTAGTCAACGGGTACTGCTAACTTTGGTAGATAAAGGTATGAGCCGAGAAGACGCTTATATAGTGGTGCAATCTTGCGCTCATCAAGCCTGGAATCAACCACAAGGCAACTTTCAAGACTTAATTAGTCACGATCCTCGTGTTACTGAGGTACTATCCGCTTCAGAAATTAAGGATTGCTTTAATCCCAGCCATCATCTCAAACACTTAGACGAAATTTATCAAAGACTAAGCATTTAGATAGGGATAGAAAGTTTTAAGCAGGCAATAATCAATTTTTTTAAGACGGTAAGCGCCAAATCGCTGATTTGATTTCCCTATGATTGAAGTTCTAGCGGCGCTTTCCGCTTCGGCGGCGGTGGGAATCAGAATAGCCTTACCTCTATTAAGCCTCGAACTATTGCGAGGTGAGGCTTTGTGGTCTGGTATTCCACTTTTGTCAGCTATTCATCCGTCCATTAGATTAGCTATTCTTTGCAGTTGGTCAATGCTTGAATTATTAGGGTTCAAGCAGTTACTTGGTCAACGTTTGCTACAAATTGTTCTGCTAGTAAGTAGCCCGATTGCTGGGGCGATCGCCACAACTTCCAACGCTGGGGTGGGTTCTTTACCAATTTGGGCAATCGCTATATTGGGCGGTTTATTTGCCTTCGTACTCCAAAGCGTTCAAACTGCTTGGTTTTATCAGCAGCAGAGGCTACCGCTAAAATTTGTCTTTGCCCAAGACATTTTATCTATTTTGTTAGCATTCTTATCGGTGAATAAGCCCCAGGTAGGAGGAATTATCTCCTTGACTTTGCTGTGGTGGGCAGTTCGGAGTTATCAATCTTTAGCCAAATGGTACGGCAAACAAGAATCGCGCGATCGCTAATTTATCTACAAGATGCCTACAAAATGCAGCAGTCCGCGACCAGTGATTAGCTCTAATACCAAGGCAATAAAGCCCAACATCGCAATCCTACCGTTCCACACTTCTGCCGTAGCCGTCATCCCCCATTGCCACCGCTCTTGGGGATACATTTTCAAATTTTTCTTGATTTGCTTTACCTGAGACAATTTTAGATCGGGACTATTTACTGCGTCTATAACCAAATCTGCCAAAGATTGAATAAACAAAGGATGAGTATTCAAAGCCGGGACGCGACGAAAGTTGTGAATGCCTGCTTTTTCTGCTACTTCGCGGTACTCAATATCGATTTCTTGTAGTGTCTCAATGTGTTCCGACACAAAGCTAATCGGGACTACAACTAAATCTTCTACACCCTGCGCCCCTAGTTTCTCAATTGCATCTTCTGTATAGGGCTGGAGCCATTCTACCGGACCTACTCTGCTTTGGTAAGCTAAAGTGTGGGGATTTGGTCGCCCTAAAGTCTGCATAATTAAGCTCGTGCAGTCTTCTATTTCTTGCTGATAAGGGTCGCCAGCTTCCTCAACATAGCTGCGAGGAACGCCGTGAGCGCTGAAAAATATGTGTGCTTTGTCAGGATCGGGACACTTTTGTAATTGCCCAGCAATTAAATCTGCCATTGCCTGGAGGTAGTTCGGCTGCTTGTACCAAGAAGGAATAACTGTGTATTCAATCTGGGCAAGTTTGGGGTCTTCTCGCCAAATTCTTTCTAGCAAGCGAAAGCTAGAACCACTGGTACTAATAGAAAATTGCGGATATAAAGGTAAAATAACCAATTTATCTAGCCCGTCGCGTTTGAGGCGAGCGATCGCTTCTTCGGTAAATGGATGCCAATAACGCATTCCTACATAGGTATAAGCTTCGTGACCCAATTCTTGCAATCTTTGCTTGAGGGCATCTGCTTGTTCTTCAGTAATCCGCCGCAAAGGAGATCCACCACCGATTTGCCGATAGTTAGCTTGAGATGTATTAGTGCGCCGAGTGGAAATAAACCAAGCTAAAGGTCTTTGTAACCACGTAAAGGGGAGGCGAATAATCTCCGGGTCAGCAAATAAGTTAAACAGAAACGGACCCACATCTTCTATTTGATCTGGTCCACCAAGATTAAGTAGTAATACCCCAATACGACCCATAACAGTTACAACGCTCTAATCTTTTCAGCTTCGTCACTAATTTTAACAATATATCTCTAATATCATCACGTTTAATAGTGGTGACTATTTTCACAGCATAGAATCGATCGGTGTCGCTAAGTTTGGTGTTAACGCCGAAGTTTTTTAGCCCGATTGGGTTGACTTTGGGTTATTTCCTGATTGCTGTAGTTGTCTTGAATTGTCGAAAAGTTCTCAAACCAGCCGCGCCGCCAAAAGAAGAAGATTAAGCTGCCTGCGATCGCTGCCATAAAGGCTAAACAACCTAGATAGCCAAAATACCAGTTTAATTCTGGCATATTCCAGGGCGATGTTTCGGTATTGAAATTCATGCCATAAATTCCGGCGATAAAAGTGAGGGGAATAAATATTGATGAAATTACCGTCAGTAGCTTCATAATTTCGTTCATTCTGTTGCTAACAGCAGATAAATACACATCCATCAAGCCCGATGTTAGTTCGCGGTAAGTTTCTACCATATCCATAACTTGAACTGCATGGTCGTAACAGTCGCGCAGATAAACGCGCACGTGTTCGCAAATTAGATCGCTATCGTCCCGAATTAAGGCATTAATAGCATCTCTTTGCGGCCAGATTGCTCGACGCAACGATAACAATTCTCGGCGGATGCGATAGATTTTTTCTAGAGTTTTTCGGGTGGGATTGGCGACTACTTCTTCTTCTAATTCTTCTATTAGTTCGCCATAAGCTTCTAATACTGGAAAAAAACCATCAACGATCGCATCAATGAGCGTATAAGCCAAATAATCGGCTTTGTGTTTGCGGAGGATGCCTTTATTATTGCAAATGCGCGATCGCACTTGGTTGAAGCAATCGTATTGCGCTTCCTCTTGTACCGTAAGTAAATAGTGTTTCCCTAGTACAAAGCTGACTTGTTCCCGGTGAAAACCAGTTTTATCATTTAGCGGCAGTACCATTTGGGTAATAATTACCAAATGATCTTCGTAATCTTCCACTTTTGGACGTTGAGGTACGTTGACAATATCTTCTAAAACCAGGGGATGAAGATTGAATATTGTGCCAATTCTTTGCAGGATATCTTCACTACCCAAACCTTGAACATCAACCCAGGAGACTGATTCACTGTCAAGGTAGGGAACCAAATCTTCTGGTATGGCTATTTTTTCATGAACGTAATCTGTATCTTTGTAATCGATCAATTCAATTTGTGGTATCGTTGCGTCGGCAGCAATATTCAAAGTTCCCGGTAAACTACCTGGTTGCTCGTGAAAGTAATCTTTACGAGGTTTTTTGAGAGCGTTAGCAAGACGGGAACGGATTTTTGTCATAGTACCGATATTTATTTCACTAATTTTTTCTTCAGCTTATCAAGCGTACTTTGAGTAAATAACTTAGCAATTTGAATTCTTGTCAAACTTTCAATATCAGCACTGTAAGAGCTTTTGCCGTCAAAAAAGTTGTTGATATCTTGCAGAATTACTCGCAAGCGACGAGTAATGTTTGTTACTCGATATTCATCTAATATATGTTCGGGTAGATTCAAGTTTGCAGGACTTTCTATTTCCTTTAATATACGTTGAACATCGTGTGCTTTTGAGTAGCCAGCAATTTTAAAGCAATTAAAACCTGGATCTAAGTAATCAGACAAACCATTGTTGACACTAGAGAAAACCTGACATCCACACGCAGCAGCTTCTAAAGGTTGCAAGCCGAAACCTTCGCTAACTCCTTGCAATGCCCAGTATTCGGCAGAATCGTAAAGATAAACTTTGGCGCGATTAAATAACTTTGCCAAGTCTTCTACATAAGAATCAACTACAAGGACATTACAGTGCTTCTGCAATTCTGGTATCAATTGTTGTAGCAAGTATTTAGAAGACTTGCGTTTTTGTACCAAAACATCAATATCGCGTTGCAGGGAAAAATTGCTAAATTCTTGACTAATTTGATTGGGCAAATAATAAATTAAGGAATTAGGCGACTTTTGACCCCAATACCCCATTGTATTGCGGCTGACGGTAATAATTGGAATGTTTGCAGGCAACTTAAACTTATAACCTGCGCTGTGGGCATGATAGACGATATTGTACTGCTTCAACTTGGCGACAAGCTTAGCAATATCAAAACCCCAGCTAATTACAAAGATCCCATTATCTAAATCTTTTTTTTGGAGAACTTCATCAATAAACAAAGTGTCTTTTTCTCGCTGACGATAAGTAACAACTTCCGCTTTACAAATTTGTCTTGCAAGATTAAAGGTTTTTAACTCCGCCCACAAGCCACCACAGGCAAACTTAGCTCCCGTTCCAGGAACTAAAAAGTATAATGTCCTCATTGCCCTTACATTCTCCACAAGAAATCCCATCTCTAGGCGTTAATATTAGCGGAGTATGACTAGATAACGTATATGGATAACGATTTATTGGCTTTTATTGGGGGTGCGGGGTTACTAATTGGTTATCTGCTATTTTCTGCCGCCACCGAAATGGGTACTAAGCTACCCTGGAAAAAATAGTAGGTATTCTAGAGGTAAATAATGCCCGAACCCAAGAAAAATACTATTGAGATTGAGCCAGGAACTATATTTACAATTATTTGCGCCCTTTTGCTTTTACCATTGCTGCTAACTGGGTTTTTCTCGCAATAATGGGTAATTTATGAGTAACTAGGTATTAATTATGTCGGATTCTATTTATAGCGATCGCTATAATTCTTTAATCGATCGCATTGTCCAAACTACTTTAAAAGGTCAAATTAGCTCCAAAGAGCAAGTTTATCAATTGCTCCGCCAAGAAGTTGAACCTGGTACGGGAGAACTATTTGAACGCTCTTTGTCCGAGCAAATTTACGCAACTGAGCAACAGCAAAATAGCCAAACTGACGAATTAAAGCAAGCCAAAGCCATGCGTAGCCTCCGCGCCCTCAAAACTATTCAAGGAGAGTGGGAGCGCGTACAGAAAGATTTAGCCGTTTCTAATACCCTAAATGCCGCTCTAACAACGATAATTGCCGCTCCAGAGAGCGATCGCCTGGGAGTTTTGCTTGCAGCAATTGACCCCAACCGTAAGCCAGCTTTGACTCTTAGCCAAATCCAGCAATTAGCTAGAAGTCTGAAGCAAACAGACACTGAAGAATTTGCCCAACTAGCTCAAGGTTTAATCTCTGGGATAGCCTCTTGGCAATCATTGCAAGATTACTTAATTAGCTGGATGTATGACAACCCAGAACAATTGGGCTTTGTAGGTGTACCAGGGCAAAGAGGTCCTTGGACTGTCTGGGCAAAACAGGTAAATAGTCCCTTAATGCGATCGCTCTTTCAAACCCTAGCTTTGCAGCAGCCCGTCGATGAGTGGATTTCCAAGCAAAATGACATTAGCTTGAGTGCTTGGGTAGAACTTGCTGTAACTATGCAATGCTTGCAACAAGGTTTAGTTGCTTGGTTCAATAAACAAGCTTACGATGCTAAAGCTGGCGCTAATTTAGCCTTTTCTACTTTTTTGACTTTTGCCACCATTTGGTCGCAATTAGCTAACGGTTTGAGACAATCATCAAGCAATTACAACGCCCTAACAGAAAGCTGCTTTCAAATTACCCTACAAATTCTCCGCACCTTTGCCCAAACAAAAGATTTTCCCCTTTATGGCGGGATTTTTGCCTTATTTAGTGGCGATCGCCTACGCTCAACTCTAAGCTACTTCAACGAACCCTTGAGACAAGTTGAAGGTACTCAAGAAAAGGCGCGAATTTTGACTTTACTTGGCTATTCTCTCCAAGCTTTGGGGCAATTGGAACCAGCCAAAGCCTTTGCCCAGCAAGCATTAGAAATTGCCCAAACTGAAGGCGATATCCAGTGTGAAATTGCTAACCTCAATCATCTTAGTCGGGCTTGTGTGACCCAAAAAGACTACGAAAGCGCCATCAACTACAGCCAAAGGGCGTTAATATTGGCGCGTCAATCAGGAGAGCGTCTAGGAGAAGCCAACGCCTTAGCTAATCTTGGCTACAGTCAAGTATTTCAAGGGCAGCAACTCCAAAGCGAATTAGAAGTTTACGCAGGTGCAATTGCTTACCTCCAACAAGGATTAGAATTATCCCAACGCTTAGGCGACTTACAAAGTCAGGCTTTATGCTGTAGTAGCTTAGGAGTCGCTTATCTAGTGCTTTCGCAACCCCAAAGTGCTATTCCCTACCTAGAACGTGCCTTACAATCTGCTCGTGTCTCTGGGGACTTGTACCTCCAAGGACAAAACTTTGCTTCATTAGCTTCCGCTTACTACAGCAGCCAAAATATAGAAATGGCTATGAGTGCGGGAAGTTTGGGTATGTATCTTCTAGAGCAAATTGGCTCAGTGCAATGGCGACAATCTGCGGGATTACTAACTATTTTGCAAGGACAAATTGGAGAAAGCGCTTTCCAAAATTTGCTCAAGCAGTGCAGAGCGCAAATAATTCCAGTAATTGGCGTAGATGGCTACGATTATCTTCCCCAATTACTAGAACAATATCAAAGCTCGTTATAGCCAAGCAAAACCTCCTGCCAGTTTCTACAAATACTCTATTTGTATAGGGGTATTAGCAGGAAAACTCGCGCCTAATTTTACATCGACTTTACTGCCCCGGATTTTTGCATAAACTTTTCCATTGTTCCATTGCCAATCAATTTGACCGTTGGGCATCTTTAAGCCTTGAATATCTATTGGCTGTTTGAGGTACAACGGCTCAAACACTTCTAAAGTTGGGAGCTTCTGGCAATTTAATCAACATTTACTCATTCGGTGGAATCTGCGCCTATGGGCTTAGTACAATTTTTTATGTATTAGTTTTAGGTAAATTTAATTTATCTGTTGCCTATCCAGTAGTGATTGGGCTAACAATTATTGCTACTACCATAGCTGGTGGGGTGCTGTTAAAAGAAAAAATCCCTTTCTCACAATGGATGGGTCTAGGTTTGATTCTAAGTGGCGTTTGCGCGATCGCTTTTACTAAAAAAACTTAGGGTTTGGCTAACCAATACCAAGCATATTGAGCTAAATCTTGCCTTTGCTAGAAATTTGCCCCTGGCTAACAGCTAGATTTGTCAGGATGCTAATTTTTTGACTTGAGACTAAATCTAGACTTTAGCTACTTCATACAACAACTATGCCTCTATTATAATCGCCTAGGTAGATTAGTATGGCTTGCTTTGAACGTTATCATGCCTGCAAAAGATTTAATTGCGAGTTCAAATATTTTCCCCATTCAGCAGCTAGAGATATTTCAGTAAAAGGAATTCGTACTGGTGGCACTGGTTGAGTAAAACTAAACTCTAAAACTACTTTTCGCCCTTTAGTTGGTGGTGATTCTAGTTCTACAAAGCGATCGTCTACTACTAAGTTAATTGTTTTGACATCATTTAAGCTAAAAGTTGACTGGTCGATTGGTGCTTTTCGTGTTGGCTTGCCCCAAGTCAAATTGTTACCTTTTTTAGCTAGGACTGCGTAAATATCGAACTTAGACTTTTCAAATTCAGCTTCTGCCGCCCACCGCCGATAAGCCTCAACTTTTTGATACTCATTCCAGCCTAGGGCTGCCAACCAAACAAATACCAATAATAGCGATAACCAGACTAAACCCCGTGCCATTTAATTTCCTTAAATAAATTTGTGTATAACTATACAATTATAAATTTGTTGTACATATCTTAAAGAATCATTCCCAATTAACAGCCTATACGTTATTTTGATCAGTACAATAGCGCCATTTATAAGTTGATATGAAAAGGGTTCTACTACTGTGCTTGTTTATAGTCGGGATAAGTTTCGCCCTACACAATTTTAAAGGGCTGGCAAATCGAGGGAATTTTGACTCCATTGTGGTAGATTTTCGAGAAGACGTACCCGCTACTGAAATAACAAAAAAAATTAATGGGATTTCTCAGCAATTTAATTTTACACCCCAACTTAACAGCGCATTTTCTGTAGGCGATAACGTGTATGTGGTCAAAGGCGATCGCAATACGCTAAAAAGTTTGCAAAAGTCTGACTTAGCCAAAAGTACCGAATACATTGAGCCAAACTACATTTACACAGCTTTAGTTGCTCCCAACGATCCTGACTATAGCAGGCAGTGGAACCTGCGTAGTATCAATATTGAATCCGCCTGGACTGAAACCAAAGGTAAAGATGTAACTGTTGCTGTCATTGATACAGGTATTAGCCGCGTACCAGACTTGAAAGATACAACTTTTGTTGACGGTTACGACTTCGTAAACGATCGCACTATTGCCGATGACGACAACGGACACGGCACTCACGTAGCGGGAACCATTGCCCAATCTACCAATAACGGCTATGGCGTAGCGGGTATTGCTTATGAGGCGAGTTTAATGCCTTTGAAAGTATTAAGTAATTACGGTGGCGGAACTGTTGCCGATATTGCCGAAGCAATCAAATTTGCTGCCGACAACGGTGCTGATGTAATTAATATGAGTTTGGGTGGCGGCGGTGAAAGCCAACTCATGGCAGAAGCCATAGACTACGCTTACCGTAAAGGTGTGGTAGTTATAGCGGCGGCGGGTAACGAAAATCAAAACTCGGCTTCTTACCCCGCCCGTTACCCGCACGTAATAGGGGTAGCTGCCTTTGATGCGGCGAGTGAAAAAGCTCCTTACTCCAACTTTGGCGCAGGTGTAGATATTTCTGCCCCTGGAGGTAGCGATGCTGGCAAGATTTTACAAGACACGATCGACCCAGAAACGGGCGTAGCCTCAATTCAAGGCTTTCAAGGTACGAGTATGGCAGCGCCTCACGTAGCGGGTGTTGCGGCATTAATTAGAGCGTCTGGAGTCACCCAACCAGAGGAAGTTCTGGATGTTTTACAAAAGTCTTCACGGGCTATTCAAGAAGACGGACTCAACTATTACGGTGCAGGACAATTAGATGCAGCCTCCGCCGTCAAAATGGCGCAAGTGGGGCAAATTAGTTTTCCTCACTTCTTTCGCTGGTTGCGAGATAATGGCTACCTCAACTTACGTTTTTGGATTGATGGCGGTGCGATCGCGCTATTACCTAAAATTGCGATGGTATTAGGTTCTTACTTACTGGCATGGTTTTTGGGAACTTACTTTCCCTTTGCCTGGAGTTGGGCGTTAAGTAGCGGTTTGATTGCTGGTAGTTCGGGTTTATTTTTCCTACGCGGCGTTTATATCTACGATTTGCCTCAGTGGCCCTTCCGGTTGTTGGGCAGTTCAATTCCCGAATTAGGTAATGCTGTAGCAGGCAATAGCATCCTCAATCCCGCCTTTGCTAGCGTATTAATTCCTATAGCGTTAGTTGCTTTATTTCTGGGACATCCTAAGTGGAAGTGGTTTGCAATTGGCACATCATTGGGGGTTGCTAGTTGCTTAGTTGTGAGTGCGGTAGTTACGCCCGATGTTTGGTGGTTGGGTGAAGGGTTAGTTGCCCGTAGTTTCTTGATTGGTAACGCCGCTCTTTGTTATGGATTAGCATGGTTAGCGATGAAAGGGGAAACCAAAGCTGCATGAGTATTAATGTCACAGGGACAATTGAACGCAAAGAAATGGGTACGGGTACTTGGGCGCTCGTAGCTGACGATGGTACTACTTATGAAATCCACAGAGGGGCAAGTAAAGACTTACTCAAAAGCGGACAAAAAGTAAGCGTTGTCGGACAGGTTAAAGAAGATGTCATGACTTTTGCCATGATTGGACCTGTCCTAGAAGTACAATCCTTTGATGTAATTAGTTAAGACTTGCTTGTTCTACCGTAGCTAGAACGGCTTGCAACTTACTTCTAAATTCGCCTTTGGGATGACCGCCTTTGACTTCACCTAAGATCTGAAATTCGCCTTCTGGGGAATCGCAGAGGAGGTAGGTAGGTCATCCCATTTCGGCTTTATCGGGGTATTGGCTGAGTAAAATTTTGCGGTATTTGCGGTAAGTTGCCGTATCCTGCATTTTGACATCAATAAACTGCAAGCCCAATTCTTCACTAACTTTTTGGTCGTAGAAGGACATTTTGTGACATATACCGCAGTCTTCTGAGGAAAATTTAATTAGCGATCGCTCCATAACCTACTTCTTGCTCCATCATCTCAATCAATATCTAGTTTACCTCTGCGCGATCGCACAATTAGTTGATTGCAGGCTAGACGTCGGAGGTATTAGCGCCACTACATGAGGCACAGGGCGGGGAGTATAACCAACTAAAGATTCACCTTTATAAGCTAAAGATGTACTAGCGCCAGAATCAAGCATTACAGCATCCCGCAATCCGGCTTTGGCTAGGGCGCTTCCCAACGCTACCGAATCCACAGGTTCGGTAGACACCCCCACTATGGGCTGTCCTGCCTGATTGATACCCCAAAAGGCACGATGGCGAATTGCATCATAATCAAACAAACTGCCGAAAGTTTTGGCGCTTTGGGGTTGGTTGTCTTTAACTAGCCAAGCAGCAGCAACAAAAGCATCGGTAACATTGGGCATCACCGCTTCTATGCCCTCTAAAGTATTGTGTAGGTCAGGAGCGAAAGCAATAAATTTGGCAGATTGGGGACTAATTAATACCAAAGGTCGCCCAGTTAGTTTAGACATCTCCCCGCGATAACCAGGAATAAATTTATTGTTTACTTGGCTCAATACAGGTCCAATCATTACATTGGAGTCGAGAAATTTTAAAGAGAAAAATCCACCATCAACGGCTGCTACAGCGTCAGTTCCAGCCAAAATTTCTGGCACTTGGTAACGGCTTTTGGCGTGGATAGTGACGGGTTTGCCACCAGAAATTAGAGTTAGGTTGGTTTCGTCAATGGTTGTTTTATTAACTTGAACTTCGGCGCTAAAGTCAAAGCCACCACCCCAAAAATTAGGTAGTTTTGCCCCTCCCCAAGCTTGAGAAATTGGGCTTGTTTCTACGTTTACTAAGCCTTGTGCTAACCTCGATTGTCCAAATCGAGAAATTGCCAGCATACTTTCTGATTCCCCAGCAAAACGCTCGTCTGTATCGCTCATTGTCAGCGCTGAAATATACCCGGCTTGTTCTACAAATTTGGCTACCCGTTCGTCATACTTACCTTCGGGATAAGTAAAGTAACGAATGGGAATACCTAACTTGTTTTCGAGCATTTGTTTTGATTGCTCAATTTCTATCTTTAACTTGTCATCAGGCAATGCTCTCAAGTCTTTTGGATGACTTACGCTATGGGATGCGATCGTAATTATTGGGTCGGCTGCCATTTCTTTTAGCTGTTCCCAACTTACATGAGTCCTGCCCGTATCCTTGCCCATGTTCGACGTATAAACAGAAAAAATTGCTGGATAACCGTACTTTTTAAGCAAAGGATAAACATACTCATAATGACCGCCGTAACCATCATCAAAAGTCAACATAATTGGCTTTTCTGGTAATGGTAATCCCGTGCGCAAATGGTTTACTAGCTGGTCGTAACTAATCGGAGTTAAACCTTGTTTTTTAATTAGTTGTAAATGCCGTTCAAATTCTGCAACAGTAACATCAAAAAATACTTCTTTTTCTTGCAAAATATCGTGATACATAAACACCGGAACTCGTGCCAAAAGCGATCGCTCGTTGATTTTGGGCCAAGGGCTAGGGTTAAAGTACGCTGCTATTTGCGGAGCTAAATTGTGATTCATTGTCTGAACAATTGTTTGGATTTCGCCAACCCAACTAGCTACTTGAATTAGTTGAGTAACAGCATTGCTTAGACCAGCTTTGTCAGAATTTAGCGGCGTTTTGCAAGCGCGATCGCTTGGTTTATCTGGTAAGTCGGTTGCTAACAAATTAGCCTGTAATCCAGGAATTAATAATAAACCTAAAGGTAAGATTTTTTTAAATGTGCTACTTAAAGAAGTTAAAAACAACATTGATTTGTATTTTTGACCAATCATAGCGTTGATTAAATATATGGCTTTCTAATTAATAATTAAAATAAATCTTTTCATGAAGATTATACAAACAACTACAGAATAATAGGGTTTTATTAAACTGGCAATAGCAGATAATTAAATTCTAAATAAGAGCGCGTTAAAATCAGCTAATCTAACTTACCACAATGGTCTGAAATTAGCTTTACTAATCGAATATAAAGGTAATTCTCTATTGACCAAATTCAAGTCTTGCTTGCTCGACCAATTCTACAGTAATAATTTCCGTCCCCGCCGCACGAGCCAACTGTTGAATCCTTGCTGTTGCTTGAGGGCGGACAAAAAAGGGAATTTTTTTTAGCATAGCTAAAGCTGATGGTGTCCATTGCAGATCGTCAGCGTGATGAGAGTCGTTCATAGTGCTACAACCCATAAACAATTGGCAAGAGTAACATAAAGCACAAGATTAATTATAAAAAGCAATTAGTGGAGGTGGCTTTGAATAATGCCATCGATCTTAGCTACTATATTTTCTTGCGCTAGATCGGATTGTGGCACATAAAAGCGATCATCGCGTTCATCTACTTCATTTAACTAACCTTTGAAGCCACGCTCTTGGCTGACGACCGATATTTAACGGTAGTTTGTAGGGTAATTAATTGCGGGTAATATTTCCCGCTCGTTGATACTGTTTAAAAAAGCTCCTGCTTTTACACAGGAGCTTTTTAACTATTTCTTAATCACAGAGTGAAGCTTGATAAAGTTAGTTAGTCAAGTTCGCCCATAAACATTACGGGTTCGCTTTCGCGGTTGATACCCTTCTCAAAACCTGCAACTGCCGCTCTAGCACGACCAGCGTGCCACAAGTGACCGACTAGGAAGAAGAAGAACATCACAAAGTGGAAGCAAGACAACCAAGAACGGGGAGACACGAAGTTAAACGAGTTGATCTCCGTTGCTACGCCACCTACGGAGTTCAAAGAACCCAAAGGAGCGTGAGTCATGTATTCCGCAGCGCGACGAGCTTGCCAAGGCTGAATATCGTTCTTGATCTTGTCTAAGTCAAGACCGTTAGGACCACGTAATGGCTCTAACCAAGGAGCGCGGACATCCCAAAAACGCATGGTTTCACCACCAAAGATGATTTCACCAGTAGGCGATCGCATTAAGTACTTACCTAGACCTGTAGGGCCTTGAGCAGAACCCACGTTTGCACCCAAACGCTGGTCGCGGATCAAGAAGGTCAAAGCTTGAGCTTGAGAGGCTTCTGGACCTGTAGGACCGTAGAATTCACTAGGATATACAGTGTTGTTGAACCAAACAAAGCAAGTAGCGATAAATGCCATTAACGACAACGCACCCAAGCTGTAAGAAAGATAGGCTTCTCCAGACCAGATGAAAGCGCGACGCGCCCAAGCAAAAGGCTTGGTCAATACGTGGAAAATACCACCAGTAATTAGTAGTAAAGCAACCCAAATATGACCGCCGACTACATCTTCTAAGTTATCGACACTAACAATCGAACCTTCACCACCAAAGGGAGAGCGCAGCACGTAACCGAAGATGATTGCAGGATTGAGTGTGGGGTTGCTAATTACCCGTACATCGCCACCACCAGGGGCCCAAGTATCGTATAAGCCACCGACGAACATAGCTTTGATTACTAGCAATAATGCACCGCAACCTAAAATAATTAGGTGGAAGCCAATGATGCTAGTCATCTTGTTCTTATCTTTCCAGTCGTAGCCAAAGAAAGAAGAATATTCTTCTAAGGTTTCAGGACCGCGAACAGCGTGATAAATACCACCAAAGCCAAGAACTGCGGAGGAAATTAAGTGCAATACGCCAACAACGAAGTAAGGGAAAGTATTAATAACTTCACCGCCTGCACCAACACCCCAGCCTTGCGCTGCTAGGTGAGGTAGCAAGATCAAACCTTGCTCGTACATGGGCTTTTCTGGAATGAAGTGAGCGACTTCAAATAAAGTCATTGCTCCTGCCCAGAATACAATCAAACCAGAGTGAGCAACGTGAGCGCCCAACAACTTACCAGACAAATTAATCAAACGAGCATTACCCGACCACCAAGCAAAACCTGATGATTCGAGATCGCGACCACCACCCATGGCAAGATCGCGGTTTAATGAAGCATTATAGGGCGTTTCCACGTGGTAGAACCTCCTCTGGGAATTGGAATTGTTCGTGAGGCTGATCTTGAGGAGCCATCCAAGCGCGGATGCCCTCGTTCAGCAGAATGTTTTTGGTGTAAAAAGTCTCAAACTCTGGGTCTTCCGCCGCCCGTAATTCTTGGC
>NZ_JBYCCV010000078.1:0-18827 GCF_057473825.1 Aliterella sp. E5.1 | reverse complement strand
CTGTGACCCCTCTCGCTGGTTATCGGCATCAATGACTTTTTGGCGCAGGTCTACAGAGTACGCTTTCATTTAGTTTCCGTTCAAGTTTACTCTTTAACTGTATTATATTCAATCAGGAACTGCTGTATTAACGATGGTCAGCATCACGCTGTAGCTTTTTTTCCGTTATTTCCTTTACTTATTCGGGCAGTTATGAGCTTAGGTTTACCTTTTGTCATAGCAGGTACTTTAGTAAATAATCTTGCCTTTTTAGGAGTGTTACTGCTGATTTATAACTGGGTAGAAAATAGTTATGGAAGGAGTAGTGCGCGTTGGACAACAATGGCTCTAGCTTGGTTTCCCCTTTCGCTTTACGGCAGTGTAATCTACTCAGAAGGGCTGTATTTATTACTTAGTTCTGCAACCTTGCAAGCCTTTGAGCAAAAAAAATATTGGTGGGTTTTATTGTGGGGTTCTTTAACAACGGCTACTCGTCCTACAGGTATAGCAATAATTCCCGCCTTACTGCTTGTTAGTTGGCAGGAGCATAGAGCAAAACTTGCTTATATTGCTAGTTTGGCGACTGGTTTGGGATTAGTTTTTTATAGTATTTACTGTCAAATTTATTTTCAGGATGCTTTAGCGTTTATTCACGTCCAAAAAGCATGGCAACCACCCCAAGATTATTTTGGTCAAAGTTGGCTAAAAATGGTAATGCAAGTTGCGATTGGAACAAGCAATTGGAAGCATGGCTCAATGGTCGAGCCTTGGCATCCGCTTCTATTTATAATTATTTGTACCAGTTGTTATTTACTATGGCGATCGCGTTTTAACTTAGGAATAGTTAAAACAACTTATATTACTAGCTTTTTAGTGTTTGTTTTATGGCTAATAGCAGGCAATCCCTTAATTAATATCGCAATTATCTTTGGTGGTGCTTACTTATTATGGTACTTTCGCGCTCAACTAAGTTTTACGCTAATTGCTTATGGTTTTTGTAGTTTAGCGATAATTTTTACAATCGGAAGAACTCAATCAGCAGAACGTTATGCTTATGGGATTGTATCAATAGCGATCGCTTTTGGAAGTTTATTATCCCGCTATCCTCTTTGGGGCTATATAACAATTACTTTTTTCTCTCTTTTACTAGCTATTTATTCTATGCGTTTTGCTCAAGGTATTTGGGTAGCTTAGACAATGTCAATACTCCTTACAGACTAAATACTCTGATTTTTAATCTTTCTAATGCTTAAGACAGAGATTTTATTTTGCATATATCTTAGACATAAAATTTACATATCCTAGACATTTGTTAGACACTGAGATTTTTTTTTGTGTGTAATAATAAGAACGTTATTCGCTTTATAGCTATCAACAAGTGCAGCACTGATATCCCGCTTTAGAACTATCTAATAAATTAGATTTATGGCTGCTCTAACTGAATCGATAAACTGCATCTAAAAGTTTTACTTATCGCTAAAGTTAATACCAGAGTAAAAAGGCTTTTAAGTTATTGATAATAACCAAGCCTGAAGTAAAGCAAGGATAAATAATTGCTTTGCTAGCTATAAACTTGGCTGAAAAACTTAGTAATAATTGTCGTCAAACGGCTTCAGTTGAGGTACATGAGATGATTGACAATTACTTTTAGCCAGTAACAGAATCGCAACTTAAAAGTTAGGTAAAAAATCAAACAACAAATTTTTCGCGATAAAAAAGTAATAATGAGTATAGGGAGCTTGAGGATTTGCTGGAATTAGATTTTAAAAAAGCAAGTGCTAAAACAGTATTAAAATTGCGTAGAATCTTACGCAGTATTATGCTAACACCAAACAGATTTTTAGCACTAAAAACTAAAGCTTTAGAACGGCTAAAAAGTAACATTGCGATCGCGGCACTGGTAATGACGGTAATCTTAGCCGGACACACAGTATCAGCACAAATAACACCGCCTTCTCAGCCTCTAGGTTCACTAAAAAGCATATCGATTCCCGAACCTAGCAATTTGGGAGAGTTTGTTAAAAACAAAACCGCCGCAATTGAACTTGGAAAGTCTTTATTTTGGGATATGCAAGTTGGGAGCGATGGCTTGCAATCTTGCGCTAGTTGTCACTTTCACGCAGGTGCAGATACGAGAGCCAAAAATCAACTTAGTCCTGGATTGTTGCGAGTCAATGCTGATGGAAGTTCAAATCCCGATGAAACTTTTAATATCGGTGGGCTAAACTATACCCTCAAGCCTGGTGATTTTCCTTTTCATAAATTATCAAATCCCAGCGATCGCAAATCCACAGTTTTAGCAGATAGTAATGACGTTGCTGGTTCTCAAGGTGTGGATTTAACTAAGTTTAATGACATTGTGCCTGGTAGTGCGGTAGATAGTGTCACCGTGCAGCCAGACCAGGTATTTAATATTGACGGTACAAATGTCCGCCAAGTTACAGAGCGTAATTCCCCCAGCACCATCAACGCTATATTTAACTTCCGTAGTTTCTGGGATGGACGTGCTCAAAATGACTTTAATGGCGTGAATCCTTTTGGTTCTAGAGATCCCAATGCTTACGTTCTCAAAGCGCCTACAAAGCAGTCAGCGCTACAAAAAGTCAAAATCAGTCTAAACAATGCTTCTGCGGCTTCCCAGGCGGTAGGACCGCCGCTTAGTTCGGTTGAGGAGTCTGCTACTGGTCGCGTCTTTCCTGATATCGGTCAAAAGTTTAACAGAGTCAAAGTGAAAAAGTTGCCTAGAGAGACCGGTAAAAAACTAAAGTATCTTACACCCCTAGGAAAACAAATTGTTCACCCAAACGACAGCTTACTAGGCAAGTACAGCCAAGCACCAAAACCTGGCTTGAAGTTGAAAAACTACGAGAAGATGATTCAAGACGCTTTCCAAAGTCAGTGGTGGGACTCTAAGCAGATCATTCAAGTCGGTACGGACGGAAATCGAATTTTCAAACAACCTCAAGGTGCATTGGCTACTAACGAGTTTACTTTAATGGATTACAACTTCTCGTTATTTATGGGGTTGGCAATTCAACTGTATGAAGCTACTTTAGTTTCTAACAATGCACCTATCGACCAGTATTTTGATGGCAATAGCAGCGCTTTAACCTCTCAACAAAAGCAAGGAAAAGAGCTTTTTGAAGGTAAAGCTAAGTGCATCAACTGTCATGGTGGGCCAGAGTTTACCAATGCTTCTGTAAGAAATGTGCGAAACGAGCGTTTAGAGCGGATGGAAATGGGTGATGGTGGCGAGGCTGTTTACGATAATGGCTTCTACAACATCGGGGTTCGACCTACTTTAGAAGACTTAGGTGTTGGCGCGAAAGATCCTTTTGGCAATCCTCTTTCTGACTCTCGGATGGCGCAACAAGGTAAGTTTACTGACCCTAATTTGAGTCCACCAATTAGTACAACAGAAAGAGTTGCCGTTGATGGTTCTTTTAAAACTCCTGGTCTGCGAAACATTGAACTAACTGCTCCTTATTTCCACAATGGCGGACAGTTAAATCTCAAGCAAGTTGTTGAGTTTTACAACCGAGGTGGAGATTTCCACGAACAAAATATTAAGGATCTCGATCCTGATATTGAAAATCTTGGTTTAAGTGAAGATGAACAAAACGCTTTAGTAGCTTTTTTACAATCGCTAACGGACGATCGCGTTCGTTTTGAAAAAGCACCTTTCGATCACCCGCAATTGTTTATCACTAACGGTCATCCTGGCAGTACTAATTCTGTCACTAATGACGGTACAGGTAAAGCTACCGTTGATATGTTAGAAATTCCTGCTGTTGGTCGCAATGGTGGTATTGGTACAGATAATTTTCCAGCGAAAGCTTTATAAATTCATCTAAATCCAGCTAATTTTTAGTAGTACAGGTAAAATTCCTGTACTTTTTTAATGGTAATTATTTAATGCTGCTGCAACCAATGCCAAAACTTGACTAAAATATTTTCTACCCACAATATTGCCAAATCTAACCATTCTAATAACTGTTCTAAGGGATGTTTTACATAGCCCATTGTTGTTGCATTAGTTTCAATCCAGTCTGACTGTTCTGGGCGTTCGGAGGATTTAGCAGCTACGCTACTACTTAAGTTTAAAGCAGGTGAATTTGTGGCAATTGTTGTTTGTCTTTTAGTATAGCTATTTGAATTTTTGTTTAGCTGGGCAGAAGTTTGTTGTTGCTTGATTTTAGTTAAGTTGGTTGTAGATTGAGAGTTTTTTACGGATAAGGAAGTTAAGTTTTTGCTATCAACTTTTTGAATGGGATGTCGCCAGCGATTAAGCAAATTGCGTAAAGAATACTTATTCAGTTCTTGAGATTGAGTTAAGTTTTTATCTGCCGGTAGGTAAGAAACAGTCGAATTATTATGGCTCTCTAAAATTAAAGATTGTTCTGCTACTACTTCACTACCAAATAAATCGCTCATTGTTAGCCAAGGATCGGCTAATTCATTATCAATAGTAGTTTGAGTCGGTTGAATTAATTTACCCGTGCGATCGCCAAAAAAGTAATCTATTGCTGCCCAAATCAATCCCTGAATTTGAAAAGCCTTAGTAATACTTGCTACGGGGGCTAAATTATTGGTTTCAAATTTTGCAATCGTCCGATCTAAGGATGCGATCGCTTTATTCGAAAAAAAGCTTATCTTTAATTTCTGTTTATCTTTGCGCCCCCAGTTTACTATGCTACCAAACACTTTTGTAGGCGCTAATAACCAGGTTTGACCGGGTAGTTTGTCTTGTTGTGATTGCAGTAATCTTTGCCAGCGCCAATAATTGGCAACTTCGCCAATAATGCGCTCTTGCAATACTTGCTGTTGTTGGCTACTTAAAACATCTAAAACTTCGTTGTGGGGAGTAACTAATACCAGCAAACGGTTTGATATTAGGCTGGCTATTCCTCGGACTTGAGGACGTTGGACTAGGGAACTAGAACTATTATTATTTGTGGACTGTAGTATTTGGTAAGAGTTTGTATTAGTAGATAATTTTGAACTAACTTTGGGGAAAAACTTATTGCTTAAAAACCCTAAAAAGTTTCTAACTGGATTTGCAGTTACAGGCTCCTCTGGAGGTAAAGCCTCAATTAACAGTAAGACTTTTTCAATTGATGTATCAACTGTTGGCGGTGCAGAATCGCTTTTTGGTAACGGACGTACATTTTGTTTTATTTCTTGAGGCAGGGATGGATAGAATACTATCGGCGCTATCCAATTTGTCACAGTTTTCAATACACGATTGAGGCGGTTTGTCAAGAAACGCGATTGCTTATGAATAAAGCTAAAAAGTCTGCTTTGATAACGGTTAGAAGAAGCAGAAGCCATAGAAATTACCAATCTTATTAGCTTAGGTGAGGAGTGCAACAAACAATTTGCATCTCCACAGGTTTAATATATGTCCCAATTTTATCGAAAATATGCACTATTTAACTCCTACTTCTAGCAACTTATTATCGGATGCGATCGCGCGTTTGCGCTCGTGCAGTCAAATAGACATTCTCCCCAACTGGCAAATATTGTCAGCAGATATTTCTATTACCCAAGCACTAGGTAATTTAGCGCCTTGGAATTGCAACGATTGGTTGGTAGAAAAGTTGAACGATAAAGGTCATATTTCTTGGTCTAGCGGGCAAAAAGTATTGTGGTTAGTCCAAAAAATAATAGTTCCCGATACTTTACAAAACTATCCATTAACAGGCTTATCTTTACGACTGGCTTTAACTTGGTGGGCAGAATTTGCCCAAATTTTTGTTAACGGTCAACTAATCCAAGAAGGAGATTTATTTGATTGTTCGACAAGAATTTTACTTAGTCCGCAGGTAACACCAAAACAAGAAATAATTGTGGCGTTACGGCTTGTAAGCCCCAGTCACGACAACGGGGTGTTAGTGCGAAGTCAACTTATTTATCAATCAAATAACGAGGAAGTCCCCGAACCTGGTTTTGTTGCTGATGAATTAGCAATTTTGCAGCAATATTTAGCAACTATTGGCAGTAAATCGCCGCTAGAAATTGACGTTGCTCTAAATTGGTCAGCATTGCCAGATAAAGCCAAGTTTGAGCAGAGTCTTTTACAACTGCGCTCTAGAATGCAAATTTTTAGCCCCCAAATCAAGCAGCGACAGATTTATTTAGTTGGTCACGCTCACTTAGATTTAGCTTGGCTGTGGGCAATTAGCGAAACTTGGGAAGTTGCAAAGCGGACTTTTACATCAGTGTTACAACTGCAAACAGAATATCCCCAATTAACTTTTTGCCATTCCACCCCAGCAATTTATAGTTATATCGAACAACATTGTCCAGAGTTGTTTGCTGCTATTCAAAAGCAAGTAGCTGGGGGGAGTTGGGAAGTTGTGGGCGGCTTGTGGGTAGAGCCAGAACTTAATTTAATTGATGGCGAATCGATTGTGCGTCAATTATTGTACGGTCAGCGTTATGGATTAGAAAAATTTGGTAAAGTTTCCACCGTTGCGTGGCTGCCGGATACTTTTGGTTTTTGTGCAACATTGCCTCAAATTTTTGCTAGTGGTGGAATTGAATATTTTGTTACCCAAAAATTGCGCTGGAACGATACAACTCAATTTCCTCATGATGTATTTTGGTGGAGATCGCCTGATGGCACAGAATTATTGAGTCTCATGTCTGCGCCTATTGGCGAAGGTATAGATCCAGTCAAGATGACAGCCTTTTCTTATAACTATGAAAAGCAAACTAATTTGCGATCGTCTATGTGGTTGCCTGGTGTTGGCGATCATGGTGGTGGTCCTACCCGCGATATGTTGGAATTAGCCAAACGCTGGGAAACATCGCCTTTGTTTCCGACTCCAAAGTTCGCCACTACCGAAGAATATTTACAAGACATCAAAGCAACTTCCTCTGCTGATTTCCCCGTATGGGACGACGAACTATATCTAGAATTTCATCGCGGTTGCTACACTACTCACGCCGATCAAAAGCGGCTTAACCGTCGATGCGAAGCTTTACTCTACCAAGCGGAGTTATTTGCTTCCTTAGCAACTATTCTTACTAATTCAACTTATCCCAAAGCAGAAATAGAAGCCGCCTGGAAAAAGACACTTATCAATCAATTCCACGATATTCTACCTGGTTCCTCTATTCCCCAAGTGTATGTAGATGCAAACACTGCTTGGCAAGAAGTCGAGCAAGTTACAACAGAGTTGATCCAGAGGTCATTGAATGCGATCGCATCTTCCATCACTCTCCCATCGCCACCCCAGCCCAACAGTATCCCGATTATTATCTTCAACCCTCTTAACTGGGTTTCTTCCCAAGTTGTCGAGATTTCCTTACCCACCCCAGAGCAAAAATGGCACGTATACAACCATTACGGCGAGAAATTACTCACCCAACTTACCAGCGAAACAACCCTAGTATTTCTAGCAAAAAAAGTATCGAGCGTCGGTTATTCCTTGTTTTGGCTGAGTGCTGCAACGGCTGAAACCCCTGCAAATACGTTAGAAAATCAAGATTTAACACCTATAAGCAACACTACGAGCCACAATAGCATTAGTATCTTACCAAAAAATCGTCCCCCTAGCCAAACTAACAATTTAGAGCCAAAAGATTGGGTTTTAGAAAATGAATTACTCCGGGTAACTGTTGATAGTAATAGTGGTGATTTAGCTAGTGTTTTTGACAAAACTAACAATAGAGAAGTTCTCAATAAAAGTGGCGGAAACCAACTCCAAGCATACAAAGATAGCGGTCAATATTGGGATGCTTGGAATATCGATCCAAACTACCAGCAATATCCCCTAGAAGCAGCACAATTAAAATCTATTCAATGGTTAGAAAAAGGCGCAATTCAAACACGTTTACGAGTAGTAAGACAAATAGGCACTTCTGAATTTTGCTGCGATTACATATTACAAAAGGATTCACCACTACTAAAAATAGCTACTACCGTAGACTTTCAAGAAAGGGAAGTATTAGTAAAAGCCGCTTTTCCCTTCAACTTTGAAACCGACAGCGCCACCTATGAAATTCCCTTCGGTACTATTTCTAGACCAACTAAACCAACAACACCCACTGAACAAGCTAAATGGGAAGTACCAGCTTTGCGCTGGGCAGATTTGAGCGATGACAACTACGGCGTAAGTTTGCTCAATGATTGCAAGTACGGGTACGACAGCAAGCCAAATCAACTACGCCTAACATTACTTAGAAGTGCTAGTTGGCCAGACCCCGAAGCCGACAAAGGACACCACGAATTTACTTATGCTATTTATCCTCATGAGGGCAATTGGCAATCCGCCCAAACCGTCCGGCACGGCTACGAATTAAATGTACCTATGCAAGTAATCCAACTCCCAGCAACCTCTAGCTCTAAGACAGGAACTCTACCAAAAGAGGGGAGTTTTCTCAATTTATCTGCCGACAATCTAGTTATAACTGCCTTCAAACAATCGGAAGACAATCCCAAAGAGTGGATTCTGCGCTGTTATGAATGTCATGGATTAATAGCCAAAAAAGTATCGTTGCAAAGTAGTTTGAGCTTAGAAATTGCTCAACAAGTAGATATTCTAGAGCGTCCTACTCAAACAAGCTTTGATATTATGCCTTGGAAAATAGCTAATTTTGTAATCCGAGCGAATAAGTGCGATCGCATTGATTAGAAATCAATAGGTTATGAAAATAGTTCACCTGTAACTCTACCTAGAAATTACTTAGTGTTTAGCCTCAATTCATACTAAACACTCTGTAACTGCGGCTTTAAGCCAAAAAAGTAGAAATTTAATCTTCGTGGTCTTCAAAAGGGTCGCTTAATTCCTTAGAAGGAGGACCAAAAGACGTGTATATCGACAAGCCAGTAATGCCAATGACGATTGCGAATACGGAAATGCTAAGAACTGTTGCGGGTTCCATGACCTAATTTTAATTATGAGTGCTATTCCTATAGAATATTACAGAACATTAAAAAAAGCTTCTAGAATTTATCAAACGGTAAACTATGGCACAACGGACTTGGTTGGGAGAAATCCTCAGACCCCTAAACTCTGAATACGGTAAAGTTGCTCGTGGTTGGGGAACAACACCCGTAATGGCTGTCTTCATGCTGCTATTTTTTGTCTTTTTGCTGATTATCCTGCAAATCTACAATTCATCGTTACTGATTGAACGAGTAGACATCACACCTGATTGGACAACTTTAGGCAACTAAACAGCAATAATTTCATTTTTACTTAAGTGGTGTTTATTTTTCCCGGCTTGTCCGGGTTTTTTATTCAAATGCTATCGAAGACGCTACTCCGCCTAAGCTAAGATCGGTAAAGAAGTTGTAGGAATTGCATATGAATGTCTTTGGAATTGGTTTACCAGAAATGGCTTTGATTATGGTAGTAGCGCTGCTAATTTTTGGACCTAAAAAACTGCCAGAAATAGGTAGAAGTATGGGTAAGGCAATTCGCGGCTTTCAAGACGCTTCTAAAGAATTTGAAGATGAATTCAAACGCGAAGCCGAGCAAATAGAAACTGCTGTCAAAACCACTGCCGAAATTGAACCAAAACAAATAACGTCCGCCCCTAGCGAAGCTGAAAATATAGCTCAACATTCATCCACAACAGAAGCAGAAAGTCAAGCTGTTACTACTGCCGAACCTAGCTAAAAATTAACAAATATTCCAATGATTGAAGCTCCTGCTTCCCAAATAGTAATTCCCCAATTAATTGTTGGCTTAGGCAATCCCGAACCAAAATACGATCGCACTCGTCATAATATCGGGTTTACGGCAATTGATGCGATTTCCCGTGCTTGGCAAATTAATCTATCAGAAAATCGCAAATACCAAGGGGAATTTGGCGAAGGACAACGACAATTAACTAAAATTCGCCTGCTTAAACCGCTTACTTATATGAATCGTTCCGGGCAATCAATTCGCGCCGTTACCGATTGGTTTAAGTTGCCGCCAACATCGGTATTAATAATTTACGACGATATGGATTTGCCCCTCGGAAAAATTCGCTTACGCTTATCAGGCTCGGCAGGAGGTCACAACGGCATAAAAAGCGCGATCTCACATCTTGGCAATCAAAACTTCCCTCGTTTGCGTATAGGCATCGGTAAACCCCAAAACGCGGTAGCGGGAGATGATGCAAGTACCATTTCTTACGTGCTGGGACAATTTGACGCAAAAGAATCTCCCATAGTTACAGAAGTTCTCAAATTGGTAGTTGATTGCGTAGAACTTTCCTTGAAGCAAGGAGTAGAACAAGCGATGAATCGCTACAACAACCGCAGTATTTTAGTCAAAAGCGACTAATAATATACCAAACTAGAAAGCGGACGGGTTTCTGCTGACCCATCCGCTTTCTTTTCAACTAAAATTTGCTCAATTACAAATAATACTTTTATCTGAAGCGACGCTTGCGTCTAGCTGCAACTAATTTGCGCTTGCGCTTCTCAAGAGGCGTTTCAAAATGCCGATGGTACTTCACATCAGCCAAAATTCCTGCCTTTGAAACCTGCCGTTTAAACCGCCGTAAAGCTGAGTCTATTCCTTCATTTTCGCCTAATACAACTTGGGTCATTCTTACTCCTTACTAAATTCTGTAACTTCATTATTATAAAAAAGTCGTTGGCTATTTGCTATCAATTGCAAGCTTTGTTTAGCTGTAATGTAAATAAAAACAAGGCAGGGCGAAGTCCTTGCCAATCGAGTTTTAATTAGATAAAGCTACGCCCCAATTTTTCTACTTGGCTTAATACCCGCCGCCGCCGCGATCAAATCTATTGCCGCCGCCGCGATTTCCACCACCAGAACGACCGCCACGATCTTCACGGGGTTTAGCTTTATTTACTTTCAAGCTGCGTCCCATCCATTCTGCTCCATCTAGAGCATCAATCGCCGCCAATTCCTCAGCTTCAGTTTCCATTTCTACAAAACAAAAACCACGAGGGCGACCAGTTTCACGATCCGTCGGAACTTGTACTTGCTTCACATTTCCGTACTCTTTGAAGACACCAGTAATGTCTTCTTCATTCACCTGGTAGGATAAATTACCTACATAAATCGACATGGAATATCTCCAAAAATCAATGTAACAATGCTCCAGTTCGGAGATATGCCCGTCGGCACAAAAAAAAGGTTCTGTAGCAAATAACAAAGCCTTCAACCGAATCTGACTTACGGTTGATACTTTAGCACACAATCGTTACCCATAGCTTGTTTTCAAGCCAATCGTTGCAACGAGATTAAGTTCTCAAAAACTCCCTAGTTCCTCAAGAATTGTAAACCGAATATGATTGATCGCCAAGTCTCCAATCGAAATATCTTCTAGCTTCGCACCAGAAGACGTAAAAGTTTCAAAAGTAATACCTTTACCAATTTCAATATGATACCAAGCCAAACCCATAAAAAACCGCGATGGATAAGGTCCTGTTTCTGAGACATCGTCAGGGTTAGATTCCATCGGCAACCAACCGATTCCCGGCACGTAAAATTCTAACCACACATGATTAAAATCTGGTTGCAGAGGAACGTTTTTGAGTTCGGGTAAGGGGGGACATTTATAACGCCCAATAGTGCGGCAAGCAATGCCATTTAAACGCGACAAAGCCAGCAGTACACCAACGTACTCGCCGCAAGAACCCACACCCCTTTCTAAAGCGATATCTGGGGTATCAATATGGGGCTTAATGCCGTAGGAAAGTTGGTCGTAAACATAATTACGGATGTTGTACATTTTCCGCAAAAGATTTGTTTCTGTACCAATAGCTTCACGAGCCGCACGAGTAACAATTGGCGTATCCATTGCTAAGTCGTCATCATCGACCAAATAACGCGAAGTCAATTCCTCAGAAAGTTCGGGGATCTTTTCGATATCTCTAGGGGTAAGACGATACTTAATAGAGCGAACTTCAATTAAAGCTTTCCAGCCAAATATATGTCGTTCGCCGGGTTTGAGACTATCAAACTTAAATACTGCGACTTTTTGCCCGCTTACTTCTTCTTCAACAAAAGGCAAACCAACGCTTTCAATACTTCTAACTTTTTGGCGATCGCTATTAGATGGCAAAGCAATTCGCCACTCTACTTGTTTAATCTCTACTTCTTCTAAAGGCGCTAGTTCCTCTACATAAGACATTTCAATTAAATAGCCGTTAGATAAAGCAAAGCGTCCCTGGGAATTATAGTGATAATCGAGGGGATGAATAAAAGTGCGATCGCGGTAAGTTAACTCGTGGGATGGATCGGCGTTGGGATTATCGCGGATATAAGCTTCTTCTCCCGCATAAGCCACGTATAGAGTAGATACATTCGTTTCAAGATTAGGATAAAAAGCTAAACCTGTAGGACGTTCAAAAGGAGTTAAAACGCTAAACTTAATTGCTCCCGTCGCCCGGTCGAGACAGTAGACGGTTTGTTCGGTAATATCGCTTACCCAAATTTCTTCGCCGCGCACAGTAATATTTTCTATCCCTACCCCCGGCGCATAGAACTTAGTAATTTGCCTTCGAGTATGGCGATCGTAAATTAGTATATAGCCGGACTTTTGGCAAGTCACATACACCGTTGACTCCCAAACTGCAACCCCATCAGCTTGATAGGGCAACGTTACGAAAGATTTGAGTTGAAATTCTCCCCTAGGACAGAAATAAACTGTATCGCCTTGAGTGAACCATAAAGTATCCTCCCATAGACAGAGACCAGTTACATCAATAAAATCTGTTGCTTGGCGAGTATTGAGAATAGTTGTATTGTCACTATGAAGATCTATTTGTAATAAATGCCCTTTGACCGTATCAATAGCGAGCAGTCGATCGCCCAAAAAAGTAATGCCAGCAATTGCGGCAGCACCAATTGGTCTAATTGTTTTTCGTCCTTGTTTTGACGAGTCATTGCTGGGGGAAACCGAGTTTACAGGATTCATACTAAATTTATTTAGTAGATTTAGTTTAGGTTACTAATTGCCAAATAGCATTAATAATCTGATACCAATCTGAACAAGTATCGCAACTTTAAACTGTACATCAATAACTTGAGTCTCAGTAACACAAAAAAGTAGAAATGATAAATTGAGCCAAGAATTTTAATTTTTAAGCTCAATTAGCTGTACTGGTAGTGGCTCAATTATGATTCTTAGTAAGTATTTTTCTAAAAACTACCCCCATGTCTGCAAATTCTCTGCCCAACCCAGCCGCCGTCTGGCACAACCTGGAAGTTGACAAAACCTTACAACTGCTAGACAGCGATCGCAATGCTGGTTTAAGCTCCACTGAAGTTCAGCAAAGGTTGGAGCGATATGGTCCAAACGAGCTTCAGGAAACAGCCGGACGCAGCCCTTTTGTAATTTTGGTCGATCAGTTCAAAAACATCATGCTGTTGATGTTGATAGCTGTAGCTGTAGTATCAGCAGTTTTGGATATTCGAGGCAACAACTTTCCCAAAGATGCGATCGCCATTTCCTTAATTGTGATTCTTAACGGCATTTTGGGCTACCTCCAAGAAAGCCGCGCTGAAAAAGCCCTAGCCGCCCTCAAACGCCTTTCCTCCCCATTGGTACGAGTTTTGCGCGATGGCAGACTAAGCGAAGTTGCTGCCAAAGAATTAGTCCCAGGGGACGTAATGCTGCTAGAAGCGGGCGTACAGTTAGCCGCCGATGGACGCTTGCTTGAGGAATCTAACTTGCAAGTGAGGGAATCAGCTTTAACCGGAGAAGCGCACGCCGTAGAAAAGCAAGCCGAGTTGCACTTACCCGAAGACACCGCCTTGGGCGATCGCCTCAACTTAGTATTTCAAGGGACAGAAATCGTCCAAGGACGAGCCAAAGCGATCGTTACGGGTACGGGAATGCACACCGAACTGGGGCGGATTGCAACGCTGTTGCAGTCGGTGGAGAGCGAACCTACACCCTTGCAAAAAAGAATGGAACAACTAGGCAATGTCCTAGTTTCTGGCTCTTTAGCATTAGTAGCTTTAGTAGTAGGAATTGGCGTACTCCGCGCCGGATGGGGTGCTTTTGAAGACTTGCTAGAAGTTTCTTTAAGTATGGCTGTTGCCGTAGTCCCTGAAGGCTTACCCGCCGTAATTACCGTAACCCTTGCCTTGGGAACCCAACGAATGGTAAAACGCAAGGCACTAATACGCAAACTCCCCGCCGTAGAAACTCTTGGCAGCGTCACAACCATTTGCTCGGATAAAACTGGCACGCTGACGCAAAATAAAATGGTGGTGCAAAATGCCTACACCAATCACCGCTCTTTTAAAGTTACGGGTGAAGGGTACGAACCTACAGGAGAGTTTCAAATAGATGGGACTAAAGCTAATAGTCAAGAGTATCCAGAATTACAAGCATTATTAGTTGCTTGCGCTCTTTGTAACGATTCCAACTTACAACAAGACCAAGGGCAATGGATTATTATCGGCGATCCCACCGAAGGCGCTTTACTATCATTGGCAGGTAAAGCTGGAGTAGAACGAGATCAATGGCTTGCCCGTTTACCGCGCGTAGCTGAGTTTCCCTTTTCCTCCGAACGCAAGCGGATGAGCGTAATTTGTACCGTACAACCCGAAGTTAAAAATCAAGCGCTGCAAAATGGCTTGCTAGAGCCAGAAAAGTATTTGATGTTTACTAAAGGTTCCCCCGAACTAACCTTAGAGCGTTGCGATCGCATCCACGTAGGGGATCGCATTGTCCCCATTACCCCAGAGCAGAGAGCGCAAATACTCAGTCAAAACGACCAAATGGCAAGTAATGGCTTGCGCGTATTAGGTTTTGCTTACAAACCGCTTACAAATATACCCCCAGATAATTCCCAAGAAACCGAAGAAGCTGGGCTAGTTTGGCTGGGTTTAGTCGGAATGCTCGACGCGCCGCGCCCAGAAGTACGAGACGCAGTAGCAAAGTGTCGCCTCGCCGGAATCCGTCCAATTATGATTACCGGAGATCACCAACTCACAGCACAAGCTATCGCCGCCGACTTAGGAATCGCCCAAGCAGGCGATCGCGTTTTAATTGGGCAAGAATTGGAGCGGATGAGTCAAGAGGAACTAGAGCAGCAAGTAGATTTAGTCAGCATTTACGCTAGAGTTTCCCCCGAACACAAATTACGCATTGTCCAAGCGTTGCAAAAGCGGGGGAGATTCGTCGCTATGACGGGGGATGGAGTCAACGATGCTCCCGCACTTAAACAAGCCGATATTGGTATTGCTATGGGCATCACAGGTACAGATGTGAGCAAAGAAGCTAGTGATATGGTGCTACTAGATGACAACTTTGCTACTATCGTCGCCGCGACCGAAGAAGGTAGGGTTGTTTACACCAATATTCGCCGCTTTATTAAGTACATTTTGGGTAGCAATATTGGGGAAGTAATTACGATCGCCGCCGCACCGATTTTGGGACTAAGTGGCATTCCCTTAAGTCCATTACAAATTTTGTGGATGAACTTAGTTACTGATGGCGTACCCGCCCTCGCTCTTGCTGTAGAACCCGCCGAACCAAACGTGATGAATCGTCCCCCCTTCAATCCGCGCGAGAGTATTTTTGCGAGGGGATTGGGTTCTTATATGGTGCGAATTGGGATTGTCTTTGCCATCATTACGATCGCTCTAATGGTCTGGGCTTACAGCTATACCAACGCCCCTGGTTATCCTCGCGATCCCAACACGTGGAAAACAATGGTATTTACGACTTTATGTATTGCGCAAATGGGTCACGCGATCGCCATTCGTTCCAATACGCAGCTAACTATGGAACTAAATCCTTTTTCCAATCCCTTTTTGCTTGGTGCTGTCGTAGTCACAACGTTCTTGCAACTATTACTTGTTTACGTTCCACCATTGCAACAATTTTTTGGTACTTACTACCTATCTCCCTTTGAACTAGCGGTCTGTTTCGGCTTTAGTGCCTTAATGTTTGTTTGGATTGAAGGCGAAAAATTGTTTGTGCGCTTAGTTAAAAAGGGAGGGTAATAGGGACGGCAAGGGGGAAATTTTTTCGCTAAATTTGCTTTGAGGGCGCACTTTACCAGTGCGCCCTCTACGTCTAGCTTATGTATCTCAAAACCTTACAAATTCGCCAATTTCGCAACTACCAAGATCAAAAAGTAGACTTTCTCGCCCCAAAAACAATTTTGGTCGGCGATAACGCTCAAGGAAAGTCGAATCTACTCGAAGCTGTAGAATTATTGGCTACTTTGCGATCGCACCGCAACAGTCGCGATCGCGATTTGGTCAAAGAAGCAGAACTTGTTGGGCAAATTAGCGCCTCTATTGAGCGGCAAAATGGCATTAGTGACTTATCGATAACCTTACGTCGCAATGGTCGCCGCAGCGTTGCCAAAAATAGCGAAACTTTGCGCCGTCAGTTGGACTTTTTGGGAGTATTAAATGCCGTGCAGTTTTCTAGCTTGGATCTAGACTTAGTACGCGGTGGTCCCGAACAACGCCGTCACTGGCTAGATACTTTATTAATTCAGCTAGAACCAATTTATGCTTACATTTTGCAGCAGTACAATCAAGTATTGCGACAGCGTAATGCTTTTCTAAAAACAACTCAAGAACTAGGTATTAAAAATCGCGAACAAGAACTGGCGCTCTGGAACGTACAACTAGCTCTTGCAGGTTCTAGAGTCACAAGAAGGCGATCGCGGGCTGTCGAAAGGTTAGCACCGATTGCTTCTGCTTGGCACTCTAGCATTAGTGGTAGTACCGAAAGATTAGAAATACAATATGCGCCAAATATATCTCTAGAACAAAACGAACCCGAACAAGTACAGCAAGCTTTTTTGGCTAAAATTGCAACTAGAGAAGTCGCCGAACAGCATCAAGGTACTACTTTAGTTGGTCCCCACCGCGACGAAATTGAGCTAATAATTAATCAAACTCCTGCTAGAGCTTATGGTTCTCAAGGTCAGCAGCGTACTCTTGTCTTAGCACTCAAACTTGCAGAACTAAAATTAATTGAAGAAGTAGTCGGCGAACCTCCTTTATTATTACTTGATGATGTCTTAGCAGAGTTAGATTTAAACCGTCAAAATCAACTGCTTGATGCTATCCAAGACCGATTTCAAACGCTAATTACTACGACTCATCTCGGCTCTTTTGATGCTCAGTGGTTAAAATCTTCACAAGTTCTTGCTGTCCGCGCTGGACAAATCTCAACCCGAATATAGAACCAATTATAATAATTAATAGATTTAAGCAGTGAGAATATGAGGGGTAATGTTTGGCTCGTTAGAGGATTGTTAATTTTTTCTCAGTTAGCCGCTCTAATAGTTTTGATTGCAATTATTGGGCAAAAAAAGCCCCAGGAAAGCCCAGCGATCGCATCAATGCCTGTGATACCTAACAACATTGCTAGTAGTCCAATTGTCGCGCCCGAAAAAGTTACTCAAACTACTCCTAGCCCACAAATTAACAAAGTTGAATTTGCAGCGAATTATCAACCTAGATACGAAATTAGCTGGGCGCATCCCAACAACTACGGACCGCGTTACGATCGAGATGTTAATGGTGTAGCTGTAAACAATCAACCAATTATAGTTATTCACGAAACTGTTAATTCTGCTACAAGTGCTATAAACAATTTTCAAACTCCTCATACTAATGAAAATGCTCAAGTTAGCTATCACACTTTAATTAAGTTAGATGGCACAATTATTTACATCGTTCCGCGAGAGTTTCGCGCTTTTGGTGCAGGAAATTCTATATTTAGAGGTACAAAGGGAATTGAAACTGTAAAGACGCATTTACAATTTCCCCCTTCAGTGAATAATTTTGCTTATCACGTTGCTTTTGAAACCCCGCTAGACGGTCGAAACAACACCAAAAATCATAGCGGTTATACCCAATTGCAATACAATTCCCTCGCTTGGCTAATTGCTCAAAGTAGCGTTCCAGAAGCTCGCATTACTACTCATAAAGCTGTCGATCGTTCGGGCAGAAGAATCGATCCTAGAAGTTTTAATTCGGGAAAATTTCTTAGCTTGCTAAAATCTTATCGGCGATAACAAATAAGCTTAGCTTAAGACTTGAAAAAAATATTTCGTAGTTAGGATAATTTATTTTCTTTAGCACAGTAATCGGAACAATCTATTGATTTTTCTGTAAGAACAACAGATGGATTTACTGCACATTTAAGATGAGGATCGTTAGAGTAAAACTTGCATTTTTTGCAAGGGATCTGATGTAAGACTTGAATATTAATAGGAGGTTGTTTGCGGGTAGCTCTTAGTCTTTTAGAAAGCATAAAAAAGATTGCTAACCAACAAGTAATAAAACCAGCAATTCCCCAAAACATGATGGAATCAGAGGCAAGAGGTTCTAAAGGTTTTTCCTGTTCGCCTTTTACATCAATTTGATTTGTGGGAGTAACATTATTATCAACTGCTAAATACTGTTCAATAATCTTACTGCTATCCATAGTGCTACCTTTAAATGCTTAATACCTACTTATTAATCCTGATTCACCTATCTTTAATATTGCATCTACTATAGGTTGTAGAATCCTTGGCAATTTATTGATTAAAGGTCGCAGCTTGCTGCCACAACAAATTTACTCGCTTGATAAATTTAATAAAACTATAAATTAATAGTTCGCTCAATTTACTCAATGTATAATTAAATACGTTAGCTAAACAATTATTAAAAAAATAAATATACTTGACTCAATTTTAACTATCAAAATATTATTTTTATATCTGGGAGCAACAAAACATCAAGTACAGACTCGAAAACTTAGTACGATATAAAGGGTAGTGCGTCAGATTATTGTGGGATAGGTCACGATATCATTCCAAGTCCATGGTCGAGAGGTTAATCCTGCTCGTTGTGCGGCAGTGGACTTGAACCGACTATGCTGCCAAATCCAATTGAAGT
>NZ_JBYCCV010000077.1:0-19049 GCF_057473825.1 Aliterella sp. E5.1 | reverse complement strand
GAGCGGCTCGAGCTCGGAGCTGGTGTTTGAGGCCTTGCCGCAAGACGACCCGAGGCAGCGCCGTCCTGACCTCAGCTTAGCCAAGGAGACGCTGGCTTGGGAACCCAAGGTGACGCTCGAGGAGGGGTTAATGCCTACCATCGCCTACTTCGAGACGCTGCTCAGTAGCAAGCACCCACCTGAAGCTTTCCCCTTGGTTCGCCGCTAATGGTGAGGGGCGCATTTGGCCGCAGTACAAAGATATTGGAGAAGCTAAAGACAGCGTCATCTTCTGTATCTTCTGTTGTTGCACTTCTTGCTGTTGTCATTCTCTTTACCCCATCGTTGGGGGTTACTCTCGGCCTTCCAAGGGAACGCATTTCTATTCTTGTTTTTGCTGTGCTTACGTGCTTAGCGCTCTATAGATCGAGCCGGCCGTACGGACCTGCCATACCCAAGACTGTTGTCCTATACACTGCCCTTGCCACGGTTCTCTTTTGGTGGCTGATGATAACCTCGCTCTGGACGGTGTCCCAGACTCAGGTTCGAGATGACCTGGGCTTTGTCTTGGTGCTTATTACGGTGGTCCTGGCGTTAACCTTTTCGTTCACATCCAAAAGCATCCAGAAAGTGCTTTTCTATACCTGTCTGGCAAGCTCTGTACTTGGCGTCTATATTCTTGGCGGCTATCTCGTGGATGAAAATTTTGCCGGGGATACAGGCGTTTTGAGAAGATCTTATTTAACCATAGCCATGGCCATCGGCATCGGTGCCGTTGGCGCAAGCTTGCAATTTGTCGCCTTGATGCATGCTTCAAAAAAGGCAAAGTGGTTATGGGGGGCGGCAGCACTGCTGTTGCTGGTCGCCCTGTCTTTGTCGCTGGCTCGAGGGGCGCTCATTTCGGGCGTCGCGGTCATCTCGCTCTTTACCCTCGCCATACTTTTGAGCAATCCTCCGCGGCTAAGCTCGCGAAGGTGGCTAGACAGGGTACTGGGCATGCTCTTACTTCTAGCGGCGCTATCGTTGACGGTTTTTCTGGCCTTTCAGGTGGAGTTTAGCCGGGTCAGGCTCGAAGAGCTGTTATCAGGCGAGATCGGACTACGCCGTGTTATCTGGGAAACGGCTCTCTCCAATTTGGGAGGGGCGGGCCTCATTGGCCACGGTCTGGGAAGCAATGGTCTCTTTTCGGAAATGGTGGAGTCGGGCTATCCTCATAATCTCTTTTTGCAGGTCTGGTTGGACGCCGGGCTTATCGGCGTGCTGTTGTTGCTTTTTATAGCCCTTTTGCCCTTTCTCCTGCTCATTTTGAAGCTGCTGCGCCGGCAGCATGGCGGCGGGCTTTCTTGGTTGCCTTTTCTTGGCATTTACTTGTTTTTACTCCTCGAGTACTCCAAGTCCTTTAACTTTTATACCGCAAGACCGCTATTTATTTTTGGAATCTGCGCGGTGTGGCTGTTAAGCGGCGACAGCTATGAAAGCAACTATATAAGCAAGCGTGACGGGCCGCGAGAGGACGTGAAAGCTAACCAGCTTTAGCGGGCCGTCGCCCTAGCTCGCTGCCCCACAAAAGAGTTTTACTGGTGTGACCCCAAGCGGACATAGTAGGGCATAGAGGTGTAGCGGCAGCGGAAGCCGGGAAAAGAGAAGCTTGGCGCCACCCTTGATGCGACTACTTCGTCACAGACAGTGTGAGCAGAGTGTAATACCCTTGACCTTGTGCTCAAACACCGCCTGCTCACGTTGTGCCTGGCCTCCTTAATTACCCTCGGCCTTAGCTTAGCTCTGGCTGCCGACCTGGTCTTCAACCGTCTGCTATCGTTTAGCCTCACCCTGCAGCCCATCATCGGCCTCAGCCCAGAATTGCCCGCCGACCTCGTGCTGATTAACATAGCGGACACGAACTCGGCCTATGACAACTATCCTCGCGTCCTCAGCGTGGTCGAGCGTATCGGCAAGGAGCATGAAGGTACCCCTACCTATATCCTCTTTAACGGCAACCTGTTCGGTCGTAACAATATCGTGGCTTCACGTTCAGAGGGCGAAATCGACTGGGCTTTTTTAAAGGCTTTACAGGCCCAGGCGCCGGTCATCTTTAATATTGGTGCTCGAGACTTTGACTTTATAGCCCCGGAAGCATTTGTCCGTGAGGCTGACGCTTTTGGCGTCACGGTGATTAGTAATATTAACGACAGTGCAGGCGGCAAACCTATTGCGCCAGCGCTTAAGACGCTTGAGGTGGGTGAAGTGCAGGCTGATATTGTTGGCTTAGCTCGGCCTTTGATCACTATCTACCGCGAAGCGGTGCGCCCGGGTTTACAGTTGCCCGACCCCCTCAATTGGCTTGAAAGCAACTACCCTTTGCTCACTGCACCCGGTCGTTGGTCGGTGCTGTTAAGCCAAGCTGGATTGGGGCCTGACCGTCAAATGCTGGAAATTGTACCTAGGGGTACGTTGGTCGTCGGTGGCAATGCACAGCTAGTGTTCCGTAGTGGGGGAGGACGGGGTGGCAAGGTCTACATGCATAATGGCTTTAATGCTGAAAGGGTCAACGTTACGCGAGTATCCTTTGTGCGCGACAGCGTTTTTATGGAGTTTGACGATTATTTTATAGACGACGCGACGCCAGCGGACGGTAAATTACAACTGCTCGTTGAGAGGGTGAGGGAAGACCATTTAAGGCCTGAGGATCTGCGCATCGTCGGTACGGTAAATCGTGATTACAGCGTGGAGGAGGCTGCGCACTGGGCAGTGGAAAGCTTACGAGAAGTTAGTGGTGCCGATGTGGCAATTCTTAATAACGACGTTTTTAGAGCCGGTTTGCGCAGCGGGCTACTTCTCAGCTACCGCTTTGATGAGTTTTTCCCATTTGATAGTAGGGTTGCAATCGCCACGGTAGACGGGGCAACTCTAAAAACTATTCTTGCCCATGCGAATTTAACAGCTTCCTCGCGAGTAAGGCAAACCAGGTTCAGTTTTATTTATGCCAGCGATATTAGTCCTCACGAGGGTGAGTTCTACACACTCGTAACTTCTCAACTACTAGCGAACCATGCTAGTGCGCTGCTCGGAGAAGCGGCGGCGGGAATTGATTTTGAAATTATGCCAGAGACAACGGTCAAATCCTTGCTGAGAGAGGCGCTCGAGCCTCAAATAGCCAGGCTAAACAAATAACGTTAAGAGCCTTCTATCGTCTTAAGCCACTCCTTAGGCCATTCATTGTTTTGTGCTGAAGCTATCTGGCTATTTCGGGCCATAAAGTAAAGAATGTGATCAACCGGCCACTTAGCTAAGGCGTTATCCCTTCTTATACAAAGCCGGGTCTTTTGCTCTTCAACTTGAGACGTCACATGGCATCCTCTCTCTGCTGAAGCACAGGATTGATATCCTGCTTCAAATACAGTTTTGGCTTGAGACGGGCCAAAATAAAAAAAGCGCCCAAAGGGCCAAGCAAAGTGGGTGACACCGCCAATTTTTTTTGTGAGCAGTTCAAACGATTTTGTGATCTCTTCTTGTACTTGCTGCTTACTTAGTTGAGCCAGGTTTCGGTGAGTGACAGTGTGACCTCCAATTTCATGACCCTCTTTCAAAAGTGTCTCGACATCGTTCCAAGACAAGAACTCCGTTGGGGGCATTTCAAGCTTGTGAGAGCAAAACTCTTTGATCTTGAAATAATCAGTTTCGCCGATCATCGGTGGACATATAAAGAAACATGCCTTTATGCCAAACTCACTCATTATCTGAGCAGCGCTCACGTTGCTCTTTAGCCCATCATCAAAACTAAAGGCGATATAGGGTGCGTCAATATCCCCATTCCAGAGCTTGGCTACGGCTTCAGAGTAGCTTATAAAACGATGTTCACGGCTTAGTATTTCAAGCAGCTTGCGAAATGAAGCTTTTTCATCTTCAAATACGTAATGCAGGTACAAAAACTGAATACGGTTCTTCTTTAGTAAAGGCGACATTTGACCCGACACCTTATAAAAGGATGCCAGAGAAGATAAAGCCAGATGTCTAGCTACGCCGCGAGCATTAGCAGAATGTACCTGTTTATACTGGGTGGCATACCCATTAAGTTTCATTAGACTCCCTCATATCATTTCTAACCCTACGCTGGCTTCGCTGATTGGCAATGTGTATTAAGCCACTCCTCGAAAGACATTGCACTAGCATAATCAGGTTGTGCCCCACACTATATCTGAAGCTATAGCGGCTTAAGCCCTGAGGCCTAAATCTTATACCACACGGGGCAGGTGTAATGACAGCTAAGCTTTACACATAGAGGAGAAAGTCTTGTCCAACACGGAGAGATATACTATTCGCGCTTTTAAACTGCAAGATAAACCTGCGCTGTTTAGCCTAATGTTTGAGATTTGGCCTCATGCGTCACCAGCATTGCTTGAAAATCGCTGGTGGTGGAATTACGATCCTGCACCCATCTTGTTAGTAATAGACAATGAAGTTGACGCTTTAGTAGGCATGTGTGCCTTTATTCCTTTTCAGCTTTACCATCAAGGTTCCAACTACTCGAGCGCCTGGTATGTAGATTTTTACCTTTTGCCTGCGCACCAGCGACAAGGGTTAGGTACACGCCTCACCAAAGAAATCAGCAACAGATATGAAATAGTGGCGTCATTGAGTCAGAGCGATGCGGCCTGGGCTACACTTAGGCGACAGGGGTGGCACGAAAGGTCCTACGCCCCTCTCTTTTTAAGCCCCTGGCTGAGCTTAATGCGGCCGTTTAGTTGGATACTACCGCCTGCTCAAGGAAAGAACGGTTTCGAGATTACTATTCACGAATCATCTAGCTGGCAGTTTGACAAGAGCTTTGACGACTTATGGTTGCGTTCGTGTGAAACCGTTGCGCCGAGTGCTGTCCGAGACGCTTCTGCCCTTCAGCAGCGGTACGCAAATGATACAAAAAGACATTATATCATTTTAAAATGTACAAATCAGGCTGTCCTCGTTGGCTATATGATTCTCCGAATACTTCCTCCACATAGCTTTAAGGCATTATCAAAGTTTCGTATCGGACTTATTGTTGACTATCTAGTGGACGATAATCCATTGGTCTTCCCGCAACTGCTGAGTACTGCTACATCATGGTTTGCAAAAAGCGGTGTGCCTCTTATGCTTTGTATATCAAATCGACAGGCCGATCAGACTCGACTCCGCAGACGAGGCTTTATTAATCCGGAGACACCGTTCATTGGAAGAAAACTTCAGAACCTTGCTGTCGGCTTCACCTTTGTGTCTTCTAGTGGTCAAAGCTCACTGGGTGAACAACCCTGGCACCTCACCCTTGGAGACTGCGATGTGGATCTGATTTGGGGAAGTGAGCATCTCAACGTGACTACTCCAGAGGGTTAGACTTCTCAAAGTCATATATTACCTTGTGTAGCGGCCAGTTAAAAAGTGTGACGAAAATAATTGTGAAGTTTAGACACCTACACTATAATCAAAATATGCTACAAACCAGCAACTACTTCATATAATGACTCTCCCATCCCTGAACAAGCTTAGCCCTCATATGCAAGAGATTGCACGTGGGGCATCCATTGCTTTTATCCTACAAACTACTGCTGTTGGATTAAGCTTCGTTTTTAATGTGATCCTGGCCCGCCTTTTAGGTGCTGAGGGTGCAGGTATGTATTTTCTGGCTTTAACAGTCACGACTATAGCAGCAGTTTTTGGTCGGGTAGGATTGGATAACAGCCTACTGCGTTTCGTTGCTGCTAATGCTGCTATAGGGAACTGGAAAGCTGTTAAGGGCGTTTATCAAAAGGGTATAAGATTCGCCCTCTTTACCTCTGCAAGTACAACTTTAATCGTTATTCTAATTGCACCATGGTTAGCAACTACTGTATTTTCTGAACCAGAATTGACCGTCTCTATTCGGTGGATGGCTTTAGCTATCGTTCCTACGGCACTCTTTACACTTTATGCCCAGTTACTGAAGGGGCTTAAACGTATTCGAGATTCAGTCTCCGTTCAAAGTTTCTGGTTGCCGGCTTTTTCTGTTCTTGGGGTCATTGTGTTAACCCCTATATGGGGTTTACAAGGAGCAGTTTTGACATACATGCTTGCTGCCACTGTTACTCTGCTAATTGGCCTATGGTGGTGGTTTCAAGCCACACCTCAACTGAGAGGTCTAACCCAACAGTTTAGTACAGCTCAGTTAATCAGCAGCAGTATGCCCCTGTTTTGGATGTCCACTTTTCAATTAGTCATTCTTTGGTCCTCAACCTTCATGCTAGGCATTTGGAAAAGCAACGAAGAGGTGGGCATTTTTGGGGTAGCCAACCGGACGGCCTTACTTATTACCCTCATTCTTGTCGCGGTAAACAGTATTGCTGCTCCTAAGTTTGCTGCTCTGCACAGCCAAGGGGATATAGGATCCTTAGAAAACACTGCTAGGGGATCTGCTAAATTGATGGCCTTATTGGCTAGTCCGATCTTGATCCTTTTTGTATTAATGCCGGGGTGGGTCATGGGACTATTTGGAGAACAATTCACCTCCGGTTTGACAGCGTTACAGATATTGTCGGTAGGTCAGTATATTAATGTAGTAACCGGATCGGTCGGATTTTTGCTTATGATGTGCGGATATGAGCACCTGATGCGAAACAACATGGCCTTATGTGCAATAATTATAGTTGTTTTAAATGTTCTTCTTATACCTCCTTTTGGAGTAACTGGGGCAGCAGTAGCATCAGCAGTTACGCTTGTTTTACAAAATCTAATAGCAGCAGGTCATGTCTGGAAGCAACTCGGAATATGGACTATTCCACTATTCAAGATTGGGAGGAAGTAATTACCTTGCCGTTACCTACGTTCATTATTGGGGGGGCTGCCAAATGTGGTAGCACGGCCCTTTGGGGTTACTTAGATGAACACCCAGAAGTTTGCATGAGCCGTATCAAAGAACCTGTATTTTTTACTCAAATAGTAGATGAACCGGACAAAGGAATTATAAAACCAGGGGTAAAGGGCGTGGCCACCTTTAAAAAAGGGCTAGATGAATATCTGAAGCTTTTTGCCACTTGTGATCAAGCAAGAGCTATAGGCGAAGCCTCAACTCACTACTTTAGTGCTCCTGACTCCGCTGTCCTTATTAAAAAATTTATTCCCGAGGTCCGTTTAATTTTTCTTCTAAGAGATCCCGTGGAACGACTCTATTCCCATTACTGGGAAGATTATAAAGGCGGATGGAATTTTCCACCTTTTGAGAAAATGGTAAAAGATAATCACTTAGCTCTAAGTTACTATTGCTATGTCAGTCATTATAAAAACCATTTAGAAAGATTTTTTTCCTATCTTTCAGAAGAACAAGTATTAGTCTTACTTCATACAGATCTGAAGGAACATCCACAAGAAACGTTTCAGAAAGTGTGCCAATTTATTGACGTCAACCCAGGCTTTAATCCACCTTCGCTAGGGAAAACATTCAACCAGTATACTGTACCAAAAATTCGTTGGTTAGAAAAAGTTTCTAATGTAGCCAAAAGCTCTCAGTTTGCCCATACACTTCCAGTTAATATACGGCGATATTTTGGTTCTGCTAGCCGGTTTATGAGCAAGCTTAATTCTGTTCCTAATCACTATCCAAAAATGTCAAGTGATACTAGAGCTGAATTGGTCGAGCGCTATGAAGACGATATCTCTTATGTAGAAGAGCTACTAGCCAGAGACCTAAGCTCATGGCGAAAGTTCTGAACTGTTACGCCTCATTTTTGAACCAGCAAAGCTTGTAGGGCTTGAGGGAGAATTAACGGTAGGATAGCTTGTGATAAAACTTGATGCCTTGTATCTTCTGATACCTGATCTAGGCTACTAACCTATGGTGCTAGTGAACGGTTAAGCCATTATGGCTTTTAACTTATGTTCATAAGGCATTCTACCCTAAAGGATGGTTTTTTTCTTACGGATTTTAAGCTTCGGTGTTCACGGTAGCACTTTGTCGGGTACTAAGTGCTCAGGCTATGCGCTAGTACCGAATATTATGCAGATAGGATAGGCTTCAATGAATATTTATGAACAGAAACTAGCACCAATGGTTATTAGTGGCAATGGGACGCTGGTGGTACGCTCCTTTTGATATAGAAGGTAGGGAGGTACGCGTAGTGCTAAGCATGCCGCATCAAAGTGTGTTGTTTCAGCTTAACGATGTACGACTCTGTAAAGGGAGCAAAGGAGTTTTGGATGTCTAGACAATCGATAGAAAAATTGCGAATTCTGATATTAATCACGATGTTCACCATGCTGCTTTTAGTAGAAAACGGACGAGGTTTATACTACATAAGTACTATTGGAATATGCCTGAATCTTCTGCTGCATACCTTTCAACGTCCCGCGTTTTTTCGGCTAATTATGGTATGGCAAGTGGGATTCATCTTGTTCATAGGTTTAGATGGGCTACTTGATTATCAAGCCATTATCTATGAAGTGCAAGAGAGCGCAGTGCAGATAGCCTCAAAATACTTAAATCTTGCTAATGCTGCCGTGTTGCTTGGGCACGCACTTATTTTCCGTGAACGTGGCTTTAGGCAGGTGCCATGGTATGTCACCGCAAGGTTATCTTCAAGTCCTTGGTTGCCATGGTTCTTGGTGCTCCTTTATATTATATTTCTTTCTCAAATCGCGCCGTTCGCTTTAGCAGTTGCCACGCAAGGACGTCAGTTTGTTCTTGGTGGTGAAGGTTTGGTAGTAAGGAATATAGACGATGCAATATTTTATAACTTAGCAATCGTTATTGGTATTATGTTACCAACACTTATTGCTTATTACTTGCTATGGATAAAACGCAAGTATCTGGTGTTGAAGCCGGGGCTAGTAGAATTAGGTCCTGTTTCACTATCCTTCATACTCAGTATGCCTATTTTTGTAATGCAGGTTTTTACCGGCAATCGGTTTCCTTTACTCTTAGCAACAATTGGTCTGTTTGTTCTTATATATGCCCGAAATCCCTTCAACTTAAAAACGCTGAAGCGGCTCCTCATGAGTCTAGCAGTTCTATTCTTGCTGACTGTTTTCATGTACCAGTTTCGTGCTTCCGGGGTCGATAGCTTTGAATTTGAAAATGTTGTAGACTCCTTAGAATTCCGAAGCGTGGTAACCTCGGAAGGTGTAGTCAAGTTTATGGCAAGGATGGTTGACTACTTCCCGTATCACGGTTATGAGTATGGTTCTGTTCATGGCGCGATGCTGCTCTTTTGGATTCCAAGAACTCTCTGGGAAGATAAACCTACGCAACTTGGATATTGGTTTCCCCGTTCTTATGGGTTGACTGGTTTTAGTGGGCAGCACTCCATAGCAGCCTCATTTGCAGATCTTGCGTATGCGGATTTCGGTTTTATCGGTGGTATTCTTCTTATGCTGCTAGGAGGAATTGGTCTAGGATTTATAGAGCGATGGAGTGCTAAAATCATCTCACTTCAAGGTCATCCCTACATAGTCATAGTGGCAGTTCTATATGGACTAATATTTTTTGCTGTTCGTCAAGTTTCAACAGTCTACATTTTGCTTCTAGGTGCTCTCGCTCTAAATTATGTTTTTCTTGGCTTACTCAATTTACGCAGGGTATATAGTGTGAAAGGTAAAAAGTTGAAAAAGCTCAATTTAATCAGTAAAATTATACTACTAAAATAATGGCAACTATACTTTGACTTGGACATCGTTAGTTGGATTCAAGGAAAGTGTAAAGGCTCTTAACGAAAGGTTTTGATTAATAGTCGGAGTATTACTGCAAGTAGGCGATTCTATAGACGAGGCGAGGGGTTGATGTGGGAGAAACGATTTTGGTGACAGGAGGCGCTGGTTATATTGGCAGCCACGTGGTGCGCCAGCTTAGTGAAGCGGGGCATGAGGTGGTGGTATTTGATAACCTCTCTACCGGCTTCGCGGAAGCTTTGATCTACGGTGAAAAGCTGATGATTGGAGATTTATCAGATCGATCCCAGCTAGCTTTAGCCTTTAAGACGTTTAATATTCAGGCGGTGCTGCACTTTGCCGCCTCTATTGTAGCGCCTGAATCAGTGATGTACCCATTGCAATACTATGGCAATAACACCGTCAACACATTTAATGTAATAGATGCTTGCATACGTCATGGTATTGAGAAGTTTGTGTTTTCCAGTACAGCAGCGGTGTATGGTGAGATTGAGATGGGCGTTGCTTCGGAAGAAAGTCTGGCTAAGCCGCTCAACCCATATGGTTCATCTAAGTTGATGAGTGAGTGGATATTACGAGATGCGGCAAATGCTCACGGCTTGGGTTACGTTGTGTTGCGTTACTTTAATGTTGCAGGGGCAGATCCTGACTTGCGCATGGGCCAGCGCACCCCACAGGCCACTCATTTAATCAAGGTATGTTGCCAAGCGGCTTTAGGATTGAGGGAGGCGGTTACGATTTATGGTACGGACTATCTAACCTCAGACGGAACAGGGGTACGAGACTATATCCATATTGAAGACCTAGCCTCTGCCCACCTCGCAGCACTGGACTATCTTGCTCAAGGGAAGCTTCCTATTACGCTTAACGTAGGTTACGGTCGTGGCAGTAGCGTTCGGGAGGTTATTGACACAGTCAAAAAGATTTCCAAGGTGGATTTCCCCGTATTGGAGTCTGCACGTCGTCCGGGTGACCCTGCAATGCTAGTAGCCAAAGCTGATCGCATCCGCGAGACCTTTAGCTGGTTGCCCCAATATGCGGATCTAGAGAGGATTGTCTTAGATACTTGGCGATGGGAATCCAAGCTTGCTGCTATTGCCAGATAAAGGTTCTTGGACTTGAGTATTCTTATATTAGGTGGAGCTATAGATGCGAATAGGAATTGATGCTTCTAATCTTCGGGCAGGTGGAGGTGTTACACATATCTCCGAGCTTTTACATGCTGCTAATCCTGCAGAACACGGTATTGATCAAGTAACCGTGTGGGGAGGAGAGCAAACTTTGAAGCGCTTGCCGCTCAGTGAATCTTGGCTTAACCTGGTTCATGAACCGTTGCTAGATAGATCATTGCCGTTGCGCTTATATTGGCAAAGGGAAAAACTTTCAAAATTGGCTGAACAGGCTTGTGACCTTTTGTTTGTTCCAGGTGGGCTTTATCTGGGAAGTTTTAAGCCTATGGTTACAATGTCTCAAAATATGTTGCCTTTCGAAGCTCATGAGATGGGCCGTTATGGTCTATCGGCGATGTTTACCCGAATGGCTCTATTGAGAGTCGGACAAACAAGAAGTTTCCAAAACGCAGATGGTATCGTTTTTCTCACCGAATATGCACGTTCCACAATACTAAATCAAATCAAGACCTTCAAAGGCAAGACCAGAATCATTTCTCATGGTATAGATAATCGTTTTTGTCAAGAACCTCGTGTACAACTTCCTATCAGCAACTACTCTTTTGCCACTCCATTTCGATTGACGTATGTCTCGACTGTAGATGTCTACAAACATCAGTGGTATGTGGCGGAAGCAGTGGCAAATCTTCGTAAGGAGGGAATCCCTTTAAGTTTGGATTTAATAGGTTCGGCTTATCCTCCAGCCTTACGACGTTTGCAGGCAGTCACCAAACAAATCGATCCCACAGGAGACTTTATTCACTATCACGGACTTGTTCCATACGAGAAACTTGATGCTTTTTATCGTCAGGCGGATGGACTTGTGTACGCTTCTAGTTGTGAGAACATGCCTATAATTCTTATGGAAATGATGGCTTCTGGCCTTGCAATTGCCTGCTCTCGACGTGGTCCTATGCCCGAAGTATTAGGAAACGCTGGGGTTTATTTTGATCCCGAGTCGCCCGTTGACATTGCCAACGCTTTACGAGTCTTAGTTCAGAAACCCAAGTTGCGCGAGCAGTGTGCTGTGTCAGCCTTTGAACGTGCGCAAGTATATTCTTGGAAACGTTGCGCTCGCGAAACGTTTTCATTTCTAAACTATGTTGGGCAACATAGTGTGATTAACTGACATCCCGACTCCCACCTGAAGGGCCTCTTGATAGTGGGACTGCGCAGTTCCAGAAGCGTTTTCAGCTCCTGTTTGAGGTTCATAGTAAGGACGCGGGTGGTGCTTTGAGTAATCAGGAGCAAGTGGCCATCTGGAAATTTCTCGAATACCCACCTAGCAGTTGGTCTCTGGGTGGGTTTGCCTTTCTGGTCTGGCACCGTTGCCTCATGTAAGGTGAGGGTTGCGGATGCGATGCTCTAGAGAAGCATAAATCGGCAGGCATAAAGTCATCATAAGCAGCGCCATCACCTGCTCAACCTTATTTCCGAAACAATTCTAAATTGGGACGCTGGTGGCACGTTTCCTTTGGTACATAAGGTGTGGAGGTGCACGTAGTGAAGGACCAGCCACAGCAAAATGCACCGTTTCAGCCTAGAGTTGCCCTTTTCGAACTGCTCGAGGGGGAAAGCAGGCGCTGGAGGGCGATGTGCATATTCTGATTTTTACTCAATACTTCTGGCCGGAAGATTTTCGCATCAATGATTTAGCCATAGGACTAAAGGAAAAAGGTTATGAAGTAACCGTTCTAACTGGAATACCAAACTATCCGGATGGTCGTTTCTTCCGGGAATATGGGTTGTTTAAGCGAAGGGTTGAAGATTATCACGGCATAAAAGTAGTGCGGGTTCCCTTGGTGCCGCGTGGTAAAGGTGGAGGGATTCGCTTGACCATGAACTACTTCTCCTTTGCACTTCTTGCAAGTCTCTTTGCGCCCTTTTTGGGTCATGGCAAATTTGATTTGATTTTTGTCTATGAGCCTTCACCCATAACGGTTGGTTTGCCTGCCGTGGTGCTAAAAAGCCTGAGTTCGGCACCGCTTATGTTCTGGGTACAAGATCTTTGGCCGGAGAGCCTTTCGGCCACTGGGGCCGTAAATTCTAAGAGAATCTTAAAAATAGTAGAGAAAATGGTCACCTTCATTTACCGGAGGTGTGACCGGATCTTGGTGCAGTCGCGCGCGTTTTTTTCTCCTATCGAGAGCCTCGGCGGAGATCCCAGCCGCATTATGTATTTCCCAAATAGCGCGGAAGAACTGTATCAACCAGTGGTCGTGGGAGCGGATGCTCCCGAACGTACCAGTATGCCTGATGGTTTTCGGGTTGTATTTGCCGGTAATGTGGGCGCCAGCCAAGATTTTGGCACCATTTTGGCTGCGGCTGAACGTCTCAAAAACTATCCGAACATCCACTGGGTCATTATTGGTGATGGCCGAATGCGCTCGTGGGTGGAAGCACAGGTAGAGGAGCGGGGCTTAACACAAACCGTGCATCTTCTCGGCAGGCATCCGGTGCAAGCCATGCCGCGTTATTTCTCACTTGCCGATGCTTTGCTGGTAACGTTAAAGCGGGACCCGATTTTTGAACTCACAATTCCTTCAAAGGTGCAGTCGTATCTGGCCTGTGCCAGACCGGTCATTGCTGCACTAGATGGCGAGGGGGCGCGAGTTATTGCTGAAGCGGAGGCTGGTTTTTCCTGTCCTGCAGAGGCGCCGCAAGCATTAGCAGAAGCAGTGCTGGCCATGTACCACACACCCGAAGAGGAGCGCCGGCGCATGGGACTTCGCGGCAGGCGTTACTTTGAGGAGCACTTTGAGCGGAACATGTTGCTTGATCGTTTGGACGAGTGGATATGGGAATTACGCAGGGAAGTAGGGTATGTCAGAAAGTTGCGAAAGGAGGTAGGGTAGTGCGCATCTTAATTTTGGGCGGGGACGGCATGCTTGGTCACCAGCTCCTTAAGCATCTGCAGCCCTGTCATGACGTGCGGGTAACGTTGCGCCAGGATTTGGCTGCCTATGCAGCGTTTGGGCTGTTTAATAGAGAGAACGCCTTTACTGGTATCGATGTCCGCTCTTTGGGCCGTCTTACCGAGGTCATGGCTGACTTTAGCCCACAGGCGGTGGTAAACGGGGTTGGCATCGTCAAGCAGCGCTCGAGTGCCAAGGAGAGCATTCCTAGCTTAGAAATCAATGCCTTGCTCCCCCACCGGCTTGCTGTTCTTTGTAAGGCCGTTGGCGCACGCCTGGTGCATATGAGTACGGACTGTGTTTTCTCCGGAAAAAAGGGGAACTACCAGGAGACCGATCCTTCTGACGCAGAAGATTTGTATGGCAAGAGCAAGTTTTTGGGTGAGGTTCATGATGCTCACTGTGTGACGCTGCGAACCTCGATTATCGGCAGGGAGCTTTCGCGCAAGAAGAGCCTGTTGGAATGGTTGCTGGCCCAAGACGGCACGGTGCGAGGATTTAAGAACGCCATCTTTTCTGGTTTCACCACCTTGGAAATGAGCCGCATCATCGAAAGGTTGCTGGTCAACCATCCTGAGGCAGCGGGACTTTACCAGGTTTCCAGCGAACCCATCGACAAGTTCGCACTGCTCAAGCTGATTAAAGAAACGCTGCAATTAGACGTTGATATTACTCCCGATGAAACATTTCACTGTGACCGCAGCCTCGACTCTAGCAGGTTCCGCCGCGAATTCAACTACAGCCCACCGACTTGGCAAGCCATGATTAGAAAACTGAGTCAAGACTTTGTACAAGACTTTATGGAGGAAAAGCGATGATTCTTGAGGGAAAGCGAATTTTGGTGACCGGCGGCACCGGCTCGATGGGCAAAACCTTTGTGCGCCGGGTGCTAAGCGGTGAACTGGGGACGCCGAAAAAGATCATTGTCTTGTCCAGAGATGAAGCCAAGCAGCACGACATGCGGGTATCCTATCTCCACAAACTGGTAGCTACCGATGAGGTCATCTACCGCAACTTTATGAACGTGCTCGAGTTTAGGATCGGCGATGTGCGCAGTTATGCCGACGTCTGTTCGGCGGTAAAAAGTGCCGATATCGTGGTTAATGCGGCGGCCTTAAAACAGGTTCCCGCCTGCGAGTACTTCCCGACTCAGGCGGTGCTGACCAACTGTATTGGCGCTGCCAATATTGTGCGCGCCATCGAGGAAAATGACTATGAGGTTGATACGGTGGTTGCCATCAGCACTGACAAGGCGTGTAAGCCTGTCAACGTGATGGGGATGACCAAGTCTGTTCAGGAGCGAATCATTACCGCAGCAAATGTTTTAAACCCTCAAACCCGTTTCATCTGCGTGCGCTACGGCAACGTGCTGGCGTCGCGTGGCTCGGTAATCCCGCTCTTTCACGAGCAGATTCGAAATGGCGGCCCAGTGACCCTTACCGTTCCCGAGATGACCCGTTTCCTCCTCAGTTTGAACCAGGCGGTAGATACCGTATTTGCAGCGCTGGAAGGGGCTAGGCGTGGCGAAACCTATGTACCCAACGCACCTTCGGCAACCGTCCTCAACATTGCCCTGACCTTGATTGGTGGGCGCGGCATCAAGATAAACATTACCGGCATCCGGCCGGGTGAAAAGATGCACGAGATTATGGTTTCAGAAGAAGAAGCCAATCACTGCGTGAAACGCGGTGCCTACTATGCTATCCGGCCCATGCTGCCCGAACTGACTAACGGGGGTGAGCAAGAGCCCAACGCCCTGAGTAAAGAGTTTAGCTCAGCAGATACGGTGCTTGACCTGGCTGGCACCCGCGCCTTGCTGGAAAAGCACAGCCTGATGGTCGAGGATGTGATGCCACAGGTGAGAGAGTTGGAGTTGCTGCGCTAGCGTAACTGAGAGGAATAGACCGTGACGATAAAGGTCATGACCATTGTAGGCACGCGCCCGGAGATTATCAAGCTTTGTCGGGTTATCCACGAATTGGACCGCTACGTCCACCACAGCTTGGTGCACTCTGGGCAAAACTACGACTACGAGCTCAACGAGATATTCTTTCAAGAGCTGGCGATTAGAAGACCCGACCACTTTTTAGAGGCCGCCGGAGGCAGGGTTGCAGAGACTATCGGCAACGTGATCGCCAGATCCGATGAGGTCATCGAGAGGGAACAACCGGACGCGGTGCTGCTGTTGGGTGACACCAACAGCTGTCTTGCCGCCATCTCGGCGAAGCGGCGTAAGGTGCCGGTGTTTCACATGGAAGCGGGCAACCGCTGCTTTGACCAAAGGGTGCCTGAAGAGATCAACCGCAAAATTGTGGACCACCTGAGCGACATCAACATGACCTACACTGAACACGCGCGCCGCTACCTCCTAGCCGAAGGGATAAAGCCTGAAACGGTCATTAAAACCGGCTCTCCAATGAAAGAGGTTTTGGAATATTACCAGCCGCAGATAGCAGCGTCGGACGCGCTTGAACGGTTGCAGCTTGTACCAGGGGGTTATTTTGTCGTCAGCGCCCACCGCGAGGAAAATGTTGACAACGAGGCAAACTTCGCCAATCTACTAAGATCGTTAAACGCCATTGCCCAAAGGTACGGCAAAGCCGTCATCGTTTCAACCCATCCGCGCACCCGCAAAAGGCTCGAGACAGGGCAGACGGGTCATCTTGACCGCCGCATCCGCCTGTTAAAGCCCCTCGGGTTCTTTGACTACATCAAGCTGCAGATGAACGCTTTTTGTGTCATCTCGGACAGCGGTACGATCACCGAAGAATCCTCCATTTTGGACTTCCCGGCGGTAACCATCCGGCAGGTCCATGAGCGGCCGGAAGGAATGGACGAAGGGACGCTCATCATGTGCGGCCTCGAGGCGGAGGGAATCATGGCGTCCATTGATATCGTCACTGCCCAGCGTGCTAGCGGCATCCGGCAATTTACGCTCGTGCCTGACTACGATACGACAAACGTTTCAAAAAAAGTCCTTCGCATTATCATGAGCTACACCGACTACGTGAACCGCACGGTGTGGCAAAAATGAGTTTGTTTGTGGTAAGCCGAGGTTCTTCATGCAGCACCTCGAAGAGTTGGCTTTTGTTGTGTTTAGAACGGAGATGGGCAACGTGCGTATTTTAGTTACCGGAGCAAACGGGTTTGTAGGTCGGCGTCTTTGTTCAACGCTGTTGGCCGCTCGTTATGAGGTTAGGGCGGTGGTCAGGCGGATAGATGCTGTGGCCACCTTGCCTGAGGGTGTAGAGCCTCTGGTAATCGCCACGCTGGACGAAACTACGGAATGGCGTCCGTCGCTCACTGCCGTGGATGCGGTCGTTCATCTCGTCGCCAGAACCCACGTGCTTGACGACAAGGCGGCTGATCCGCTGAGTGAATATAGAGCCGTCAACGTAAAGGCAACGGAACGTTTGATCAAAGCTTCGGTAGAGGCTGGGGTCAAGCGTTTTGTGTTTATGAGCTCGATCAAAGCCGTCGGAGAAAATTCGAATGTTGCCTATACCGAGAGCGCCAAGCCTGAGCCGGAAGACGCCTACGGCGTCAGCAAACTAGAGGCAGAACAGCGGCTTTTTGACCTGGCAGCAAGCTCTACCTTGGAAGCCGTGGTGTTGAGGCCACCGCTCGTTTACGGGCCGGGCGTCAAGGCCAACTTCCTGAGATTGTTAAAAGCCCTAGACAAACGACTTCCGCTACCGCTGGGTTCTATCAAAAACGCGCGCAGCATGGCCTTCGTGGGCAACTTGGCTTCCGCCACCGTCGCCGCGCTAAGCCACCCGAACGCCGCTGGGGAAGTGTTTCATGTTGCCGACAATGAGGCGCTTTCTACTCGAGAGCTGCTCCTTCGCCTCGGGAAGCTCATGGGCCGTCCGGCACGCTTGCTGCCGGTGCCCGTAGGGATGCTCAAGCTGGGTGGCCGAGCGCTCAAAAAGCAAGGCGAGATAGAACGGCTGGTCGGCTCATTGCAAGTCGCTACCCAAAAGATTCAAACCAGCCTGGCTTGGTCGGCCCCGTACGCTGTTCACGAAGGGCTTGAAGAGACTGTGGACTGGTTTAAGTCGGTGTAGGGGCGTTCACAAGATAGAGGCGGTGCGGCTTAGGACGCTGCTGGGACACCCCTTTTGATACACAGGTTGATACCTTTGGGGTAGTCCACATGGGGTAGTCCAAAGGTTGCGGAGGTGGGCAAAGTGGAAGACCAAGAGCAGCAAGATGCTCCGTTTCAACCTGAGGCTAGGGTGGTTGCCGCCGCATATAGCGCAACCTGCTTAGGCGAGAGATCAGAAAGAAGGGCCTGACTGTGCCCACTGAACTTGTTCTCTTTATTGTCGCCTCCTTGGGGCTGAGCTACTGGTTGTCAGGAAGGCTACGAGGCTACGCTCAGAGCAGGAGTGTTCTTGATGTTTCTGATGAACGCGGCTCTCACCAAGCGGCAACCCTAGGGGATGGGAAAAATAATAGACGTCTCGAGGTGGAGCACCCAAGCACAAGACAAAAGTTGTGCATCGTGGTTTCAAGTGTTTTGCCTCTCCAGAACTTTTTGTTTGACCAGCTGTCCAGACTAAGCGAACGCTACGAGGTTCTTGTCGTAGCCAACACCGATGATGAGAACTTTTTAGTAAAACTCGGTCTTGATGTCGAGCTGGTGCCGGTACGAATAGAGCAGCGTTTTCATCTCCAAGACTTCGTTGCGCTGCTGACGCTACTAAGACTCTTTAAGGAAAACCGCTTTACCGCGGTTCATTCGTTTTCACCAAAAGGTGGCTTGTTGGCGATGGTGGCCTCTTCACTCGTGCGCGTTCCCGTGCGCATTCATACCTTTACGGGTCAGGTGTGGGTGACCCGTAAAGGCTTCGCGCAGAGGCTACTTAGAGGAGCAGATTGGCTCACTGGCTATTTGGCAACCCACGTTCTTGTCGACAGCCCATCACAAAGAGATTTTCTCATCAGGGAGAACATTATAGACGCCGGCAAATCGCGTGTCTTGGCCAAAGGGTCGATCAGCGGCGTGGACGTGAGGCGTTTTCGACCGGATGAGCTGGCGCGGGCCAGGATTCGAAGGGGCGAAAGGATCTCGGAGCTGGACTTCGTCTTTTTGTATATAGGAAGGCTGAGCAAAGACTCGCCGCGACGGGACGGCCGGGTCCGGTCCTCATCGATATCCCTAAAGACGTGCAACAAGCCGAGTTCACGGGCGACTGGGAAGCGGCACGCGACCTGCCCGGCTACACCCCCACCGTCAGCGCCGACCTAGCGGGCATCGCACGCGCCGCCGAGGTTGTCCGCCAAGCCCAAAGACCGCTGCTGATGGTGGGCGGCG
>NZ_JBYCCV010000076.1:0-19226 GCF_057473825.1 Aliterella sp. E5.1 | reverse complement strand
TTACTTCAATTGGATTTGGCAGCATAGTCGGTTCAAGTCCACTGCCGCACAACGAGCAGGATTAACCTCTCGACCATGGACTTGGAATGATATCGTGACCTATCCCACAATAATCTGACGCACTACCGAGAAATTTGGGTTTCAAGTCCCGGAATCGGTAAAGGTTACTGGAATCTTCAAGAGGAGACAGAATACACCTTTCAAGCTTACTTACAAGACAATCCGCAATTAGGCTTCTTTTGGCGTACTGGTGACTTAGGCTTTTTAGCTGATGGCGAACTATTTATTACTGGTCGTCTCAATGATGTTCTGGTATTTTGGGGATTTAACTACTACCGTCAACATATCGAGCAAACTGTAGAGCAATGTCACCCAGCTTTGAAGCCTAATTGCGGTGCAGCTTTCTCCATAGAAGTAGACGGAGAAGAAAAGCTAGTTATTGTGCAAGAATTAGAACGCAATTATCGCCATATATTAGCGGAGGATCTAATTGAAACTATCCGGTGGGCAATATTCGACCAACATTTAATTGCTATTTTTGCGATCGCGCTTTTAAAACCTGGTAGCATACCCAAAACCTCTAGCGGTAAAATTCAACGCCGTACCTGCAAGCAAAAGCATCTTGACGGTAGTTTAGATATCCTCAGCCAGTGGCGCTCTTTGCAAAAACAGCCGAGCAATTTAACTTCGTTAATCAATCGATACTTGAATCCCCTCACCCACGCTAAAAGGTATTTGACCTTCACTAGAGGAAGCTTGCGACGGTGGTTGTTTTTAATACATCACAGCTATTAGTTATCCTAGAGATAACGCAATTAAAAGCTTTTAAACATGAGTCTTAAATCTTTCGATCTCAATATTTCTAATATAGGGCGGTGGGTCGCTGTCGTGGGAATTGTTTGGCTAATTGGTGCGCTTGGTCTAGGCTGGCTAGTCAATGGGTTCTTAATTTTAATTGGGTTACTGATCTTAGTACCCGTTTTGGGCTTTTTTGGCTTCCGCTTTTGGCTGCAAAGTAACCTAATTCAAGGTGATTGTCCTGTCTGTCATTACGAATTTACAGGCTTAAATAAAACTCAGCTACAGTGTCCCAATTGTTCGGAACCCTTGCAGGTAATCCAAGGTAAGTTTAATCGTTTAACTCCAGCAGGAACTATTGACGTGCAAGCTGTCGAAGTATCTAGTCCATCGCGGGATGACTAAAACTAGATTGAGGAGAGAAAAATTCCTTTAATTATCGAGTTTTTCTTTTTCTAAGCTTAATATTTCTATATGATAAATTAAAAAATAAATTATATAATCGTTCAGCGCTTAACTAAGTGTTAGATGCTAGAAATAGTATTTAGAAGCACAATGTCAAGCTGTTGGTTAGGATGCAACTTTGAAATTTGAAAATTCGCTAAAATTTCCTAACCAAACAAGGTTTGCCGACTTATAATTTTTGACTAAAGCTCGTTACCATCTAGCGCTAACCAATAATGAATACCGAAGAAGGCGAACAAGACTTAAAGCGTCGTTTGCAAGAGTTAGAAGTTTCTCTACCAAATAATACCTACCCGGTAAAAACCCAAACACCCACCAGCAAAGAGCCAGTGGCAGGAAACTTAAACAAATTAGTAAATTTGTTTAAGTCTCTCCCTAATACAGGAAAGCTAATTGCAGTCGGCGTTGGGATAATAGTTGGATTTGCTGTACTCAAAAGCCTATTAAACTTAGTGGCGGCACTGTTTAGCCTAGCGCTTTTGGGGCTTGTGGTGTACTTTATGTATCAGTTTTTAGTAGCTCGTAGTTCGCAGAAATAACAAAGGAATAGAGCCACAGGCGTTGGGTACGGGGATCGAAAATTTATATTAAGGATATTGAGATGGCTAATCCAAGTGTGAGGAGAGGGGGCGATCGCAATTATAAGCAAGCAAGGCTACAACCACTACCTTTAGTGACTAGACGTTTTGCCGCTTGGGCGATCGAAATATCAATAATTGCCACCAGCGCTATAGTTCCCTACAGCGTAGGAATGTACGCCAAAACCCACTTATTGGAGCAAGTACCCCTAAACCCAGTACTAGCAGCAACCCAAAACGTAGTTACCCGTACCTTTGCTTTACCGCCAAATAAAGCTGCCAACGAAGTTCCACCCCTAACTAACTTACTATGGTCTGCGGCTCTCATTTCCCCAATGTTGTTAGGTAGCTGGCAAATATATTTACTCGCCAAAACAGGCAGCACTTTACCCAAACGCTGGCTAGGCATCCGAGTAGTTACTCCTGCTGGAAAGCCACCAGGTTTAGCAAAAATTTTCCTCCGCGAAGGTGTAGCAACTTGGGGATTACCGCTATCGGTTGCTTACTTGTTGTGGCGTGGAAGCGGTCTATTTCCCGATCCTGGGATGTTTGTCGCCTTAGCTGGCGCTATGGTGCTAGTAGAAGGCATGAGCGCCCGATTTGACCGCCAGCGTCGCTCGTTTCACGACTTACTATCAGGAACTTATGTAGTTAATGCTAGTCGCATCTATACCCCCAACACTGGGCGCTTAGGAGAAGCCAACGGACAGGCGATCGTCTGGGAGAAATCTACCTACAGTTGGAAAAAACCCGCCCCTCATGTTGCTGACGCGGCGATTATCTTAACGAAGAAAAAGCGACAGCAGCGCGACCTATGGATTTGGATGCGTCGTCATCCCAGATTTGCCTTAACTGTGGTTGCAAGCTGTAGTCTAGGTACGGTAGTTGGAACTTTAATCGCTACTCAACTTTACGTCCGTACCCAAATAGATCGAGGACAAATTTCTGAGTACAATAGCGAACAATTATTAGCAGCAACTAAACAACTAAATGCGACCGAGGCAAACACCTTAGCATCGCGGACTGAAGCAATTTTAAATTTGGGGACGGTAAGTAATCCTCAAGCAAAGCAATTGTTAGTTAATTTATTAGCTCAGTCGCCTAACTCCGAACTAACTAAGACAATTCAACAGGCTTTGGTTACAAGCGGTACAGGGGCATTACCACCATTGCAACGCTTGAACTTGTCTGTGGCTAATGATCGCGAAACGGCTAACAGCCAACAACTCCAAGCCACCCAAAATGCGATCGCCCAAATTCTTTCTATTTATAGTGGCAAACTGACGGCGGTAGAACTTAGCCGTGTCAACTTAGCGCAAAATTCTAGTTTTAGCTTAGTGCTTAACCAAATAGATTTAGCAGGAATTGACCTGACTGGCGCAAATCTCGAACGAGCTAGTCTAGCTGATAGCCAATGGCAAAACCTAGGCAATGACGGTATAGCAAATACGTTTGACGATGCGATTTCTACCCTCAACGATGCTCAACTGAAATTTGTCAATCTTACTGGCGCTGATCTTAGCCGCGTTTCTATGCAGCGCGTTAATTTGTTTCAGGCTCTACTCAACCGAGCTAATCTCGCTCATACAAACCTCTCTAGTGCTAATCTCAGTAGCGCTCAAATGGTAGAAGCAAATTTGCAGCAAGCTCTATTAACCGCCGCCAGTCTTACCGGGGCAGATTTGGGATCGGCGAATTTAGCCAAAGCGGATCTTGCTTCTGCTCGTCTTAGCCGAGTTAGTGCGTTAAAAACTAACTTACAAAGTGCCAACTTGAGCGCCACAGATTGGCAAGGGGCGGACTTATCAGGAGCAGACTTGAGCAAGGCTAATCTTAGCAATGCCAACTTAAGCTACACTCGGCTACAAAATGCTAATTTGCATAAAGCCCAACTACAAAATGTTAGCTTGCGAAATGCCGATCTTATTCAAGCCGATTTGCGCGAAGCTGACTTGACCGGGGCTGATTTAGCTGGGGCAATTTTTGCTCACCCCAAATCTGATCAAACTGACGGATTTATTCAAGCACCTGTGGAACAACCGCAGTCTGCACTGCTTAAAGGTGTGGATTTCACCAATGTAAAAAACTTAGACCCTGCTCAACTTGCGGATATTTGCCTCCAGGGTGGCACTCATCCCCGTTGCCCATAATTGGTGCTACAAGGAAAGGGGAAGTTATGTTTCCTTTTTTAATGCCAAGCAGCAGGCGATCGCTTTTTTTGAGAATTAGTCGTAAGTGGCATTTTCAACAGTCACTTATTGCTGTCTTTAGTTAAAATTATTAAGCCTTAAGAAACTAGCTTAACAAACATATTTATATTTTCAGTGCTTAGGTTGCTGCTTTTAGAAAAGTGAGCCAAAATCGAGAATAGATTTGGCTTACTTTTTTAGTTCAATGGAATTGTGCAGCTTTTTTTAAATAACAAATGGCTTTCCCAGGTTATAAAAGCACAAATCTAAGTTAAAGATGAAAATACAACAAAAATTACTTCTTAGCTTCCTTCTGCCTTCCCTCATTGCAGTGGCAATTGTGTGGTTTTCTGTTGGCAGCAACTTAAGTATTCTTAACAATCTTGCTCAAGTCAATCAAAGCTCTATTAAAGAAGCTATGGCTTTAATGCAAATAAAATTGGCAGGGGAAGCAATTCAAAATTATGCAAGTGACCTATTTATTGAGCAAAGTAACTCTAGTTTAGAACAAGCTCGTTTGCAATCGACATCGCAAATTCGGACAAACATTAAAATAGAATTAAATAATCTCAAAACTAACTTAAACGAGCTTAAAACAGCCAATAAACAAAGTATTTATATCAGAGAGCAAATTTTATTTAGGCAAAGTAAGCAAAAGGAATTATCAACTACAGACGAAATTGATAAACACCTATCCAATTACAGCCAGATTGTTGGCAAATACTTGTACTTAATTGATTCAGATACCAAAAAAGCAAAAACTTTTTTAAATGAATCTTTAAAACCTTATTTTATTACAGTTGTAGTACCCTCAATTGAGCAAGCCTACTCCGTCGCCCAAGCAGAATTAATTCAAGAGACTAAAAATATTGAACGCGATATTGCACGAGACAATATAGTAAGTATTGCTTTAGCTGGACTGATTTTTACAACCAGCCTTATTTTAAGTTTATTTTTATCTCGTGCTATTTCTCAACCAATACTCAAGCTAAAAAAAGCCGCAATAAATACCGCTAAAGGAAACTGGAATACGAAGGTAAAGTTAAAAAATAAAGATGAATTTGGCAGCTTAGCCGAAGCTTTCAATCAAATAAACGAGACTTTAAATGCGACAACAGTCTCTAAAGCTTACGTTAATGAAATCCTTGAGACTATGGTAAATAGCTTGGTGGTTTTAGACAACAATAAAAAAATTGTAAAAGTTAATCAAGCAACGCTGAATTACTTAGATTACAAAGAAGATGAGCTAATTGCCGAACCTTTTACAAAAATATTTACTCAAGTAAAAATAATCAGTAACTTTGATAAAGAAGTAATTAAAAATCTAGAGACAACTTATTTAAAAAAAAATGGCGAACAAATACCTGTAACGTTCTCAAGTTCGTTGATGAGAAACGAATTAGGTGAAGTTCAAGGGATAGTTTGTATAGCTGAAGATAGCAGAACTCGCCAAAAAGCTGAGGAGGAAAAAAACTTACTATCTACAGCAATTTCTCATGCCGCCGAAGCCATAGAAATTACTGATACAGAAGCAAGATTCATATATGTCAACCCTGCTTTTGAGACAATTACTGGTTACAAGCGCGCCGAAGTCATCGGTAAAACTTCGGCAGCTTTACTTAGAAGCGAAAAACACGATCCAGCTTTTTATCGAGAAATAGCAAATACCTTGAACCAAGGTCGAGTATGGAGTGGAAACTACATAGGCAAACGTCGCAACGGCACGTTTTATCATCAAGAAGTAACTATTTCGCCAGTATTTAATTTAGCTGGATTGATTACCCATCATGTCGCTGTCAAGCGAGACATTACAGAACGAAAAAAAGCTGAAGAAAGGCTCGAAAAGATCAACCAGTGCTTTTTGAGTTTTAAAACAGAGTCGATTGCTAATATTAATCAGCTTACCGCTTTATGTGGAGAACTATTAGGAGCAAGCTGCGCTTTATATAATCGCTTAGATGCAGGAATATTATACGCCGTAGGACAGTGGCAAACTCCCCCAAATTACAATGCAGTAAATAATCCTGACGGGCGCATTTGTTACGACGTAATTAAAAATAGTAGCGATGAAGTATTTATTGTTAACAATTTACTAGATACAAAATATGCCCAAAGCGAACCTAATGTACAGAAATACAAGTTGCAAACCTACATTGGTCAAGTAGTCAAATGTGAAGGCATTGCCATCGGTGCAGTCTGCTCCCTTTACAGAAAAAACTTTGTTCCCACTCATGCCGATCGCAAAATATTAGGAATTATTGCCGCCGCCATTGGTGTAGAAGAAGAACGAAGAATAACTCAACAAGCCCTGCAAGCAAGCGAAGAAAGATATGCCTTGGCTGCTCAAGGCGCTAATGATGGGTTATGGGATTGGAACTTATTAACTGGGGAAATATATTTTTCGCCTCGCTGGCAAGCAATGTTGGGCTTAACCAATGGCGAAATCGGCAACAATAAAGAAGATTGGTTTAGCCGCGTCCATCCCGATGATATAAAGCAACTAATTAGCGCGATCGCATTTCATCTTGACGGCAAGTCGCCCTACTTAGAAAATGAGTACCGCATTCAACACCAAAACGGACAACAGCGCTGGATGTTAGTACGAGGATTAGCCGTTAGCAATGCCCAAGGCAAGCCTTACAGGTTGGCAGGTTCTCAAACCGATATCACCCAAAAGAAAGCCGCCGAAGCCCAATTGCGGTACGAATCTTATCGCGATAGCTTAACGGGATTGGCGAACCGCCGCTTATTTATGGAGCGCTTAGAATACGCGCTCGCCTATGCTGTCCAGCACCAAGATTATTTATTTGCCGTACTATTTTTAGATCTAGATCGTTTTAAAGCAATCAACGATAGCTTGGGCCATGATGTAGGCGATCGCTTTTTGGTAGAAGTTGCCCGCATTTTGGAGTCTTGCGTGCGTCCTGAAGACACTGTAGCCCGTTTGGATGGCGACGAATTTACTATTCTACTTGACAACATCAAAGGCATAGACAACGCCACTCAAATTGCCCAACGCATTCAAAATCATTTTGCCTCACCCTTTAATATCAATGGCAATGAAGTATTTAGTGCTATTAGTATGGGCATTGTTTTAAGTAATACTGGTTACAAGCAAGCTGAAGATATTTTACGCGATGCAGATATGACAATGTATGGCGTAAAAACTCATAGAAATGGCGAAGAATGCTATCGAATTTTTGATCGCTCTTTGCACTCTAAAGTAATGTCGATGTTGCAGTTGGAAAGCGATCTGCGCGGAGCGATCGGACGGGAAGAATTTGTTTTATGCTATCAGCCAATTGTCTCGCTCAAAAACTTTCGCATTAGTGGCTTTGAAGCTTTGATCCGTTGGTATCACCCAGATCGCGGGTTAATTTCTCCTGTCCAATTTATTCCGATGGCAGAAGAAACAGGCTTAATTAATGCTATTGGTTATTGGACGCTGCGCGAAGCTTGCCGCCAGTTAAAAATGTGGCAAGAGCAATTTCCTGGGAAACCATCTTTAGCCATCAGTGTTAATTTATCTACCAAACAGTTTGCTCAGGCAGATTTGATCGACCAAATTGAAAAAGTTTTACAAATAACGGGATTAGAAAGCCGCTTTTTGAAACTAGAAATTACCGAAAGCGTATTAATAGAAAATGCCGAACACGTCACCGCTATACTCGTAAAAATGCAACAATTGGGCGTGCGGCTGTCTTTAGATGACTTTGGCACAGGCTACTCGTCTTTGAGTTATATGCACAGCTTCCCGATTGATACATTAAAAATTGACCGCTCCTTTGTTACGGATGTTGATAAGGAGTTGGGTAAAATAGAAATTATCCGTACAGTGGTTGGCCTGGCTTGGAATTTGGGCATGGATACGGTAGCTGAAGGCGTTGAAACTAAAACTCAGATGTATCAACTCAAGGCACTAAAATGCAATTATGCTCAAGGCTACTATTTTGCTAGACCCTTAGATGCCTGTGCTGCCGAAGCCTTGATTGCTGCCGAACGAGAGTACTTTAGCAACACCGCAAAAGGTGATGGACTAGAATTTTGGATGACAAAATAAGTAGAATTACTTTGGCTGCAAACGACAGGTAGAATAGTTAAGCCTGCTTTTTGTAGGCTTATTGCCATCATCTAAACTGCCATGTCCCGCACATTACTCTACGAAGGCAAAGCGAAAATTATTTACGCTACCGAAGATCCAGAAATTGTTGTTGCTGACTTTAAAGACGATGCTACTGCTTTTAATGCTCTTAAACGCGGCAGTATTAGCGGTAAAGGTAATATCAATTGCCAGATATCTCAAATATTATTTCAATATTTGGAGCAGTGCGGTATTGCTACACACTTGATAGATTGCCCAAGTTTGAATCAAATGCGGGTGCGAAAAGTAAAGATTTTGCCTCTTGAAGTAGTTGTCAGGAACATTGCGGCGGGTAGTCTGTGTCAACAAACAGGATTACCGTTAGGAACAGTTTTGCCTCAACCATTGGTGGAGTTCTACTACAAAAATGATGCTTTGGAAGATCCTTTATTGACACGTGATCGCCTATTATTACTAAAACTCGCAACCCAGAGCCAAATTGACCAATTGCAACAGCAAGCTTTAAAGTGCAATCGGTACTTGGGCGAATTTTTCTCAAACTGTAACTTGACTTTAGTAGACTTCAAGCTAGAGTTTGGCATAGATAGCCAAGGACAACTGCTTTTAGCTGATGAAATTAGCCCCGATACTTGCCGTCTTTGGGATAAAAAAGAATCCGATCCCCAAAATAGAGTCATGGATAAAGACCGCTTCCGTCAAGATTTAGGTAAAGTAGAAAACGCTTATCAACAAGTCCTAGAAAGGGTTTTAGCCCAGTCTAGTTTTAGTAATAATTAGGAGAAAAAATCAAAAATTTTTGTTTGTTTAAGTTTGATAACTTAGGAGCAAAAAAAATTGCGATCGCTCCTTAGCGTTTCTTGTAGCTCTAATTTATGGTGTGTGGACGTGTTAAATAATTTCAATAAAATGCCAATAACTTCTTATCGCTGGGTGCTAAAGCGCCCGTTAAATGCTGTATGGTTAGTCCTGGCGATTTCAGCTAGTTCGCTTTCTAGCCCAGAAATTGCGATTTCCAAGCCTACCGCGACGGAAAAAACGCTACCGCCATCGGCGCTAGTAGTTCAAGACCTAAAGGGCGAAAATTTAAATAGTAAAACAATTCCCAGTAATAGCGTAGTGGTAGAGACGATCGCGTCTAAGCAAGAAATTGCGCAAATTACACCTACTACCCCTTCAACTACTCCCAATCAGTCAACCACAGATACGGATACGCCTGTAAATCCGCCCGTACCCATAATACCCGCTCCAGGGACGGAGGGAGTACCACGGCAAGAAACGCCAAATCAACTAGAGTTTGATATTACTCCAGGCGATCGCCCTCCGACAATTGAAAACAATGTTCCCGCGCCCAACCCGCAAGCACCAGGCAACCAAGCCCCCGCACCTACTCCCGCGCCCAGCCCGCAAGCCCCTGCCCCAGATAACGCAACTCCAGAAGCAGACTCCCAATCCAACCCGGAAGTGTTAGTCGGAGAAGTGGTAGTACAAGGACAAGAGGGACAACTAACCCCAGAATTAGAAAACGAAGTATATCAGGCAATTAGAACCCAACCAGGACGTACCGCGACGCGATCGCAATTGCAAGAAGACATCAACGCCATTTTTGCTACCGGATTTTTTGCTAACGTCCGCGCCGAACCTGAAGATACACCTTTGGGCGTGCGAGTTACTTTTATTGTCCAACCCAATCCGGTTTTGCGGGCGGTACAAGTGCAAGCAAATGCTGGCACAAATGTGCCATCGGTATTACCAGAAAAAATAGTAAATGACATATTTAAGGAACAATACGGCAGCATTTTGAATTTGCGCCGCTTTCAAGAAGGGATCAAACAATTAAATAAATGGTATCAAGACAACGGCTACGTCCTAGCCCAGGTCAATGAAGCGCCAGAAGTAGCCGCCGATGGAACCGTCACGTTGGTAGTGGCAGAAGGAGTAATTGAAGATATTCAAGTTAGCTTCCGCAATAAAGACGGAGAGGCTACTGATGAGGAAGGAAGACCGATTAGAGGGCGCACTCGCGAATTTATTGTTACTCGCGAACTAGAACTAAAGCCCGGACAAGTTTTTAACCGCACTACTGTCCAAAGAGATTTACAAAGAGTGTTTGGACTGGGTTTATTTGAAGACGTGAATGTGTCTCTCAACCCCGGTCAAGACCCTCGTAAGGTAGTTGTAGTTGTAAACGTTGATGAAAGAAATACCGGATCTATAGGCGCAGGGGCGGGTTTTAGTTCATCAAGCGGCTTATTTGGGAGTTTGAGCTATCAAGAGCAAAACCTAGGGGGGAATAATCAAGACTTAGGGGCGGAGTTTCAAATTGGTCAGCGCGAACTATTATTTGATGTGCGCTTTACCGATCCTTGGATCGCTGGAGATCCTTATCGGACATCTTATACCGTTAATGCTTTTAGACGGCGTACAACGTCGCTAATTTTTGATGGTGGCGAAACAGAAATTAATTTACCCAATGGTGATAGCCCCCGCATCCTCCGATTGGGCGGCGGCGTAAACTTTACCCGTCCTTTGTCCAGAAACCCCCTCCAAAAGTCAGAATGGACAGCCTCTGCGGGATTGGAATACCAACGAGTATCGATCCGCGATCGCGATGGTGATATTAGTCCTGAAGATGAATTAGGCAACGATCTAAGTTTTAGTGGCGACGGCACAGATGACCTACTAACCTTGCAAGTAGGAGCAGTACGCGATCGCCGTAATGATGTTATCCGACCGACCAGCGGCTCTTTAGCCCGGTTTGGCGTTGAACAATCTATACCTATAGGTTCAGGTAATATTTTGCTAAATCGAGTGCGGGGTAGCTATAGTCAATACTTCCCAGTTAGCTTAATTAACTTCAGTGACGGACCGCAAACTCTAGCTTTCAATATTCAAGGGGGTACGGTACTTGGAGATTTGCCACCTTATGAAGCATTCTTATTAGGGGGCACTAACTCAGTACGAGGCTACGATGAAGGCGACTTAGGTAGCGGACGGAGTTTTGTCCAGGCTACCGCCGAATACCGCTTCCCGGTATTCTCAATTGTTGGGGGCGCTTTATTTTTTGATGTTGGTACGGACTTTGGTACAGGTAGCGAAGTCCCTGGAGATCCAGCCGGAGTGCGGGGCAAATCCGGCAGTGGCTTTGGCTACGGATTGGGGGTAAGAGTCCAATCACCTTTAGGTCCAATTCGGATTGATTACGGTTTCACCAACGAAGGCGATAGCCGCTTGCATTTTGGCATAGGAGAAAGATTCTAATGAGCGCCCAGGTGCATACCGGACAAGTACATAGAAATACGCTAGCGGCTCAAATCAGCTTGTCGGGAGTAGGGTTACATAGCGGTGTAGCAACAACGGTGCGGGTTTTGCCCGCTCCCGGACAGGGGCGTTACTTTGTGCGGGTAGATCTGCCCCAAATGCCTAGAGTTTCTGCTGAAATTGCCGCCGTAACTAACACAGTTTTGTCCACTCAATTAGGTGCAGGAGAAGCTTGCGTCCGCACGGTAGAACATCTACTAGCGGCTTTAGCAGGGATGGGAGTCGATGATGCCCGGATTGAAATAGACGGAGCGGAAGTGCCTTTACTAGAAGGTTCTGCCCAGAGATGGGTAGAAGAAATCGCCGCCGTGGGACTTGTAGAATCTTCGCCAGCGAGATCGCCCCAAATCCCACTGCTAAAGCCAATTTGGGTGCGTCACCAAGATGCCTTTGTCGCCGCCTTGCCAGCCCCAGCAACACGCTTTACCTATGGAATTGATTTTGACGACGTGCCAGCGATTGGCAATCAGTGGCATAGCTGGTCTGTAGGGCAGCTAGGACATTCTTTTGCTCAAGAAATTGCTCCGGCACGGACTTTTGGTTTAGCCCACCAAATTGAGGCATTACAGCAACAAGGTTTAATTAAGGGCGGCAGCTTGGATAATGCTTTAGTTTGCGATCGCCATCTTGGTTGGCTAAATCCGCCTTTGCGTTTTGCAAATGAGCCAGTACGTCATAAAATTTTAGACTTAGTGGGAGATTTGAGCTTAGTAAAAAATTTGCCTGTAGCTCATTTTTTGGCATACAAAGCCAGCCATAATCTACATATTCAACTTGCCGAGCTATTAGAACAAAGGATAAAAAACGACGATCGAGACGCTGAATATTCTACTCCCATAGCTTGAGCTATTTCATCATTAAAAAAGTTGCCTAGCTCCCTATTGCTCCGAAAACCCCCACTCCAGCTAAAATAACACTTCTAGTCCTGCTTGCCCTTGACTCCTATGAAAACAGCCTTAACTAACCTAAGTTCGATAGAAGAATCAGCAAGTCATCTTGTTGAGGAGCCAACAACCACCGCAAAAACAGTCTTTACTGTTGAAGAAATCCAAAAGCTGCTACCCCACCGTTACCCTTTTGCTCTTGTAGATCGAATTATTGAATATGTACCGGGAAAACGTGCCGTTGGCATCAAAAATGTCACCTTCAACGAGCCGCATTTTCAAGGGCATTTTCCTGGAAGACCAATGATGCCAGGAGTTTTAATCGTTGAAGCAATGGCGCAAGTGGGCGGGATAGTGCTAACTCAATTGCCAGAATTAGAAGGTGGGCTATTTTTGTTTGCAGGGATCGATAAAGTCCGGTTTCGCCGCCCCGTTGTCCCAGGCGATCGCTTAATCATGACTGTGGAACTGTTGTGTGTCAAACGCCGTCGTTTCGGTAAAATGCAAGCTCGTACTGTTGTCGATGGGCAGCTAGTTAGTGAAGGAGAATTGATGTTCTCTCTGGTTGATTAGATGCCGTTACCCGTAGGTAGAAACAATTATTAACAGCGTTTGCCTAAATAGACGTACTTGAAGAATCTGCACCCACACAACAACAACAACCCTCTGCTTTCCGTTGGAGCCCTATCTTTGAAGACCCTAATTCATCCTACTTCTGTAATTCATCCCGGCGCAGAACTGCACCCAACCGTGCAGGTTGGACCTTACGCGGTAATTGGCAAACAAGTTAAAGTTGGTGCAGAAACTATCATCGGCGCTCATGTAGTCCTGGAAGGTCCTACAAAAATAGGAATAGGAAATCAAATTTTTCCTGGAGCCACAATTGGGTTAGAACCTCAAGACCTTAAGTATGATGGAGCTTTAAGTTGGGTAAAAATTGGCAACTATAACCGCATCCGCGAGTACGTGACAATTAACCGCGCCACGGGAGAAGGAGAAGCAACGGTAATTGGCGATCGCAATTTACTCATGGCTTACACTCACGTAGCTCACAATTGCGCGATCGCAGATTCTGTCGTTATTGCCAACAGCGTCGCCCTCGCAGGTCACGTACAAATTGAGTCAAAAGCTACAATTGGCGGGGTTTTGGGCATTCACCAATTTGTCCACATTGGCAAATTGGCGATGGTTGGTGGCATGAGCCGCATTGACCGCGACGTACCGCCGTATATGTTAGTAGAAGGTAGTCCGGCAAGAGTCCGCAGCCTCAATCTTGTCGGTCTCAAACGCGCGGGAATATCAGAAATAGATCGAGGTGCAGTTTTTCAAACTTTAAAAAAAGCTTTCCGCAGTCTCTACCGCTCGAATTTAACTGTTAGTGCAGCGCTAGAACAATTAGAACTATTACCAGACAACGAATATATCCAGCACCTGCGCCAATTTTTACAATTATCGCAAATGGAAGGGCGGCGCGGTTCCATACCCGGTCGGAGTCCGCGTAAAAATTGATGCAAGAATTAATGTCTCCTTTGGCTTCTAACTCAAGTCAGCACCCAAAGGTGAGAATTTTTATTAGTACCGGGGAGGTATCCGGTGACTTACAAGGTGCGTTGTTAATTACCGCCCTCCAGCGTCAAGCAATTAAATCTGGGCTAGAACTAGAAATTGTCGCTTTAGGTGGCGCTAAAATGGCGGCGGCAGGAGCAATTTTACTAGGCAATACTAGCGGTATTGGTTCTATGGGGCTACTAGAAGCAATGCCATTTATTTTGCCTACTCTCCAGTTACAAAAACAAGCGATCGCCTCTTTAAAGGCAAACCCACCCGATTTGGTCGTCCTGATTGACTACATGAGTCCGAACATGAAAATCGGCAGCTATATCCATTCCTCTTTGCCGCAAGTGCCAGTAGTTTATTATATCGCTCCCCAAGTGTGGGTTTGGTCGGTGACGGGGCGGGCGACTAGGCGAATTATTGAAATTAGTAATAAGCTCCTAGCAATTTTTCCTGAAGAAGCGCGTTACTTTGAAAAACGGGGCGCAAAAGTTAGCTGGGTAGGGCATCCTTTAGTCGATCGAATGCAAAATGCTCCTAGTCGGGAAGTTGCTCGAAAATTACTCAATATTGCCCCAGAAACTACTGCGATCGCACTTATTCCGGCTTCTCGTCGTCAAGAATTAAAATATCTGCTGCCAGCAATGTTTGAAGCGGCAAAGCAGCTACAATCTCAGTTACCCAATGTGCAGTTTTTAGTTCCTCTAGCTTTAGAAATTTATCGCCAACCGATTGAAAAAGCGATCGCGGATTACGGCTTGCAAGCTACTATCGTCTGCGGGCAAACTACTGAAGCTATTTCTGCCGCCGATTTAGCCATAACTAAGTCCGGGACGGTAAATTTAGAAATTGCTTTACTCAACGTGCCGCAAGTAGTAATTTACCGCGTTAGCCGCCTAACGATTACGATCGCGCGATTATTTAAGTTTTCAATTCCCTTTATGTCGCCGCCCAATTTGGTAGAAATGAAGCTCATTGTGCCAGAATTACTCCAAGAACAAGCCACGCCCAAAAATATTGTTCAAATAGCTTTAGAATTATTGCTTAATCCTATTCGTCGCCAAGAAACTCTAGACGGATATCAGCAAATGCGATTATCTTTAGGAGAAGTGGGAGTATGCGATCGCGCTGCTGCCGAAATTTTCCAATTACTTGAGGCAAGAGGTGAGCAGTAATCAACAAGGGAGACAGCCTTGCACCTTTAAGTAAACGTCCTGTTGCCATAGACTTATTTGCAGGGGTGGGCGGCTTTTCTCTGGGGATAGAGCAAGCAGGGTTTAATGTCTTAGTAGCAGTAGAAAGCGATCCGGTTCATGCTTGCGCGTATAAGTTCAATTTTCCCCTCACTGAAGTAATCTGCGGAGATGTTGCTAAATTAACCGCCGATACCATTAGACAAGCAGCTTTAAAAAGTTGGTTTGCTCACTATTGCCATGCAGCGCCGTGGGACGGACAAATTGATTTAGTCTTTGGCGGACCTCCTTGTCAGGGGTTCTCGATTATGGGCAAACGCTTGCTAAATGACGATCGCAATCACCTAGTATTAGAATTTTGCCGTCTAGTAATTGAGCTAAATTCCCGCTACTTTGTGATGGAAAATGTGCCAGGAATGGCAACAGGAAAACATAAAACTTGGTTAAGCAAGCTCAAACATAAGTTTCAGCTTCATGGTTATCATGGCAGGGCGCAAATTTTAAATGCCGCAGATTTTGGCGTACCCCAAAGACGCAAAAGACTGTTTTTTTGTGGCGCACAAGCAGGAATTAGGGTTTATTTTCCCAAACCTCTAAACAGGGACTTAGTTAAAGTTGTCGATGCGATCGCGGACTTGCCCGATTTGGACAGTTTTCCCGAACTTAGAACCACCGATGAAGTGCTGTTAAGTGCCGAGCAATTAGCCCAAGCCGAGCAAAAAATTAGCTTTTATGCGAGAAATTTACGCGAAGAATCTAATCATTTTGCTTATCCGCGCTTCTGGAACCCGCAATTATTAACAAGTTCCATGCAAACCCAACACAATGAAACGTCCATTGCCCGTTTTGCTGCAACTAGCGCCAATCAAAGAGAACCAATTAGTCATTTACGCCGATTAGACCTAAATGGACTATGCCATACCTTACGCGCTGGTACAGGTAGCGATCGCGGTAGCTATACGTCGCCGCGCCCAATTCACCCAATTTTACCTAGAGTAATTTCTGTTCGGGAGGCGGCGCGGCTGCATTCTTTTCCTGACTGGTTTCGCCTACATCAAACTAAATGGCATGGATTTAGACAAGTAGGCAATTCTGTCCCTCCACTATTGGCACAAGCTATTGGGAGAAAAATTATTACTTCTTTAGGCACAACACCCGTTGTACCGCAAAGCGTAATAGCTTTAGGAGATCCGCAACTATTACGCTTTGAAGCTTGCCAAGCAAGGAAATACTGGTTAGGTTAAATTACAAAATTGACCAATTTTCCCGGAACAACAATTACTTTTTTAACTTCCTTACCTTCAAGATGACGTATAGCGGCTTCCGACTCGCGGGCATAATTTTCTAGTGCTTGCTTGTCAGCTTGAGCGGGAACTTGGATTGTACCTCTAGTTTTACCCATAATTTGAATTACTAAGGTAATTTCATCGGCGACTAAAGCATCAGGATCGTAGGTACGCCAAGTTTGCTGGTGAATGGAACCCGTTTTACCACTCAAATGCCACAATTCTTCGGCAATATGGGGCGCAAAAGGTGCAAGTAGCTGCATTAGCGTCTCAATTCCTTCTGCGTATACGGGGGAATCAGAGCATTCGGAGTCGGAAATCGCATTACTTAGTTTCATCAACTCCGAAACTGCGGTATTTAGATGGTATTCGCCTTCTAAGTCTTCGGTAACTTCCTTAATGGCGCGATGAATTGCTCGGCGTAGCTCTTTTTCGGGCGAACTTAAATTAGTAGTTTGATTCCGTACTTTTGCCTCATCAAATTCTGTCACCAACCGCCAAATCCGATTTAAGAAGCGAAACTGTCCTTCTACATCCGCCTTATCCCATTCCAAGTCTTTTTCAGGCGGCGCTTTAAATAAAATAAACATCCGGGCTGTATCTACCCCATACTCGGCAATTACATCTTCTGGGGCTACGCCGTTGTACTTCGACTTAGACATTTTCTCGTAGAAAACTTCTAGCGCTTCCCCGCTTTCTGGATCTTTTGGAGCTTGTTCATTTACCTGAGCCGAGGGAATATATTTATTGGTGACGGGGTTTTTGTAGGTGACAGCTTGTACCATGCCTTGAGTGAGCAAGCTTTGGAAAGGTTCGTCAAAATTGATTAATTTGCGATCGCGCAATACTTTAGTAAAAAACCGCGAATACAATAAGTGTAAAATTGCGTGTTCAATTCCGCCTACATACTGATCTACAGGCATCCAATCGTTAGTTTTTGCACTATCAAAAACTGCTTCTTCGTTTTTGGCATCGGGAAAGCGCAAGAAGTACCACGAAGAATCAATAAAAGTATCCATTGTGTCGGTTTCTCGCACGCTAGGCTTACCGCAAGTCGGACAAGGTACGTTTACCCAACTTTCTAATTGTGCCAAGGGAGACGAGCCGCGCCCAGTAAAAGCTACATCATCTGGTAACCTGACAGGCAAATCTTGCTCTGGTACAGGGACAGTGCCACAACTAGAACAGTAAATAATTGGAATTGGTGCGCCCCAGTAGCGCTGCCTTGATATCAACCAATCTCGCAAGCGATATTGTACCCGTGCTTTACCGTAGCCTTTTTGTTCGGCATACTGGACGATCGCATTTTTAGCTTTTGTCGAGTCCATCCCTTCAAAAGCACCAGAATTAACTACTATCCCCGGTTCTGTATATGCCGCTTTTACAGAAGTTTTAGACGATGTTTTTACTGTCCCTGGTGGCACAATTACGGTTTGAATTGGTAATTGTTTTTCTTTGGCAAACTTAAAATCTCTTAAATCGTGGGCTGGTACGCCCATTACTGCCCCTGTACCATACTCGTACAACACGTAATCGGCTATCCAAATTGGTATTTCCGATCCCGTAAAAGGATTAACCGCTACACCACCCGTAGGAATACCACGCTTGGGTTTATCTTCCGCCGTGCGTTCTAGTTCACTTTGACTTGAAACTTCTTGAATAAACGCTTCTACCGCTTCTTTTTGCTCTGGCGTAGTCACACTAGCGGTCAAAGGGTGTTCGGGAGCCAAAACAACGTAAGTTACGCCATAAACGGTATCGGGACGAGTGGTAAAAACGCCAATTTTTTCTTCTAAGCCGACAATCGGAAACTCTAAGTAAGCGCCAACCGATTTACCAATCCAATTTGCCTGCATGATTTTAACTCGCTCCGGCCATCCGGTCAGCTTGTCTAAGTCATTTAGCAGTTGTTCGGCATAGTCGGTAATTTTTAGAAACCACTGCCGCAATAGTTTACGCTCAACTATAGCGCCACTGCGCCACGACTTTCCGGCACTATCTACTTGCTCGTTGGCGAGTACAGTTTGATCTATTGGGTCCCAATTGACGGCGGCTTCTTTTTGGTAAGCAAGTCCTGCTTGAAAAAACTGCAAGAAAATCCACTGCGTCCACTTGTAATACTCTGGCGCACAAGTTGCGATTTCTTTTTCCCAGTCAATAGACAAGCCTAGGCGTTGCAACTGAGTCCGCATTTGAGCAATATTTTGATAAGTCCATTTAGCTGGAGGAATACCCCGCTCAATTGCGGCATTTTCAGCAGGTAAGCCAAAAGCATCCCAACCCATTGGGTGCAGTACGCAATAGCCTTGCATCCGCTTGAGCCTAGCAATTACATCTGTAATTACATAGTTACGGACATGACCCATATGCAAACTTCCCGATGGATAGGGAAACATAGAGAGCGCGTAAAATTTTGGCTTACTTTCATCTGTAGAGGTTCGGTCTAAGCCAAGATCTGCCCAACTTTTTTGCCACTTTTCCTCTACGGCTGCGGGGATATAACGGGACTCCACAAACAAACTCCTGCCTTGTTGCGATCGCAATTGTGTTCCGTTATTGTGGCACAATCTCGGATTGCCCTGATGTGCAATCGCTAGATATCTAATAAAACCTCAAACACCTTGGTTATTTAATTTTGTTAAAAGTTTTTGTTTACGGCACTTTGAAGCCCGGAGAAAGAAATTATCAGTCCTATTGCGCTCAAGCGTTAGTAGCAGTACAAGAAGTCATCGCTTACAGGAGCAGTGGGAGGTTTGAAAGCCTACGCCTGCTTCAGCCGTGGGATGAAAAACGACCCAGCACCTTTAGGTGCTTTTCTGGTTTTGGATATACCGCTCAATAGTTTGACTTGATACATTG